>NZ_JBNPNG010000015.1:0-48738 GCF_050314535.1 Collinsella sp. SGI.095 | reverse complement strand
GGCTTTAAAGCGGGACGCGGCTTCCCCTAGGGAAGCATCTCGTTATTTGCCGTCGTCGTCCTGGGCTTCATCGCGCGCGTAGAGCTCCAGCATGCGGCGGCGGTATTCGCGCACGGCGAGCTTGGCGCGCTCCAAGCGGCGGCGCTCACGCGGAGTCAGCTTGGACGGGTCGATCTCGTCGCCATAGGTCTTCTCAGCCAGCAAATGAGCGGCGTCCACGATGCGGGCATCGATGTGGCCGCTCGCTGCCTCGATCGAGAGGCGGTCAGCAATGGAATCAAGGGTAGGTATGCCGTCGAGCGAACGCCCATGGCCATGCGAGGTCAGCAATTCGTGTTCGCGCGCGAGCAGGCTCGCTAGGTCGTGGTGAGCGCGCAGGATATCGAGTGCGTCGGCAGGGTGCTCGGCGACCTCTGCCACGGCAGTGGCCGGCGCGGCATCAACCACGCGATAGAAGAGCTGCGCGAGCAGCGGCATCAAGAACACCGTGATGGCACCGGCGGCTACCATAACCGAGGCGACGTCTTGCGACAGCGCGCCTGCGTTGACGGCCACACTCGTCACGGCAACGATGATCGGCAGGGCCGTAGTGCAGTACAGAGCCACGGTAATGCGGCCATACGCCGAAACGTCACGTGTCGCGGGACAAATGCTCATAGAGACAAGGATCGGCACGGCGCGAATGATCAGCAACGCCGCGATAAAGCCCACGAGCAGACCCGGGCGCGACGCCACGGCCGTCAGGTCAATCTTTGCGCCCGACACGGTAAAGAACACCGGAATCAAAAAGCCATAGGCCAGGCCATCGAGCTTGGTCTCGAGCGTATGGTTGCCCTCGGGGATGATATAGCGCAGGACAAAGCCGGCGGCAAAAGAGCCCAACACGATGTCGAGGTCAAAGATGGCGGAAAATGCCACGAGTGTGACCAGGATGAGCACCGTCAGGCGCACGAACGTCTGCGACGTCGTGTCGGCCCGTTCCTCGACAAACGCAAAGAAGCGGCTGCCGACGCGCTTGGAGCGGCTCGGAACCACGGCCAACAGCACACAGACCAGTGCAAACAAGCCAAGGATCACGAGCGTCTGGATACCAGTACGAGCGGAGAGCAGCACCGACATGGCAAGCACGGGACCGAGCTCTCCCCACGTGCCATAGGCAAGGATGGAGTCGCCCACGCGCGTGCCGGTCAGCGAGCGCTCACGCATGATGGGCACGAGCGTGCCGAGCGCCGTCGAAGTGAGCGCCAGCGTCACGGCGATACCGTCGAAATGGCTGACCGAGAACCACGGGGTAAAGCGCACGGCAAGCCAGGCAATGCCAAACGTGACGACCCACGTCGCCATGCCGTAGCGTCCCTCGACGCCCGTGATGTTCTTGGGGTCGATCTCAAAGCCGGCAAGCAGGAACAAAAAGGCCAGACCGAGCTCGGACACAAGCGAGACCTCGGCATCTACATGGATGACGCCGAGCATGTGAGGTCCCAGCACCGCGCCGAACACGAGCAAAAAAACCGTCTCGGGAACGGGCTTTCCGGGAATCGCCGATGCGATAAAGGGGCTTGCGAAGGCCACAAGCGCGATGATGGCGAGCGAAACGAATGCCATGAGATGCCTTTCTCTTGTTTGCGCTTCACTGTAGCACCCTCGCCGTCCTCAATACGCCATGAGCTGTCGTATCATAGTGACGTTTACAAACATGTGGCTCAAGGCGACCGCGAGGCTTGTCCCGCAAACCGACCGCTGCCGCATACCGCACCGTACGCCCAACCGATCAGGAAGGCAGGAACCAATGGTCTCTCGTATTTACGTGGAGAAGAAACCCGGGTTCGACGTCGAGGCTCAGCAGCTCAAGGGCGAGCTGACCGAAATTCTCGGCATCAAGGGCATCGAGGCCCTGAGGATCATCAACCGCTACGACGTCGAGGGCATCGACGAGGAGCTTTTCCGCTCCTGCGTGCCGACCGTCTTTAGCGAGCCCCAGGTCGATGTGACCTACGACGAACTCCCCGCAAGCGATGGCGCCGTCTTTGCCGTCGAATTCCTGCCTGGCCAGTTTGACCAGCGCGCCGACTCCGCCAGCGAGTGCGTGCAGCTCATCAGCCAGGGCGAGCGCCCCGCCGTGCGTTCCGCCAAGGTCTATATGATCTCGGGCGCTCTGGACGAAGCCGCCATCGAGGCCATCAAGCACTACGTGGTGAATCCCGTCGAGGCCCGCATCGCCTCGCTCGACCTACCCGAGACGCTGTACATGGAGACCCCCGAGCCCCAGCCCGTTGAGGTGCTCGACGGCTTCCGCGAACTCGACGAGGCCGGCCTTGCCGCCTTTATCTCCGAGCGCGGCCTTGCCATGGATGAGGCGGACATCGCCTTCTGCCAGCAGTACTTCCGCGATGAGGACCGCGACCCCACCATCACCGAGATCCGCGTGATCGACACCTATTGGTCCGACCACTGCCGCCACACCACCTTCGGTACCGTCCTGGACGACGTGACAATCGATGACGCCGTGGTACAGCAGGCCTTCGACCGCTATATGGAGATGCGCCACGAGCTCGGTCGCGACGCCAAGCCCGTCTGCCTCATGGACATGGGCACCATCGGTGCCAAGTACCTTAAGAAGACCGGCGTCATGACCGATGTCGACGAGTCCGAGGAGATCAACGCCTGCACCGTCAAGGTGAAGGTCGATGTCGACGGCGAGGACCAGGACTGGCTGTTCCTGTTTAAGAACGAGACCCACAACCACCCGACCGAGATCGAGCCCTTCGGCGGTGCCGCCACCTGCGTGGGCGGCGCCATCCGCGACCCGCTCTCTGGCCGCAGCTATGTGTACCAGGCCATGCGCGTCACCGGCGCCGGCGACCCCACCGTCCCGGTCTCCGAGACGCTCGAGGGCAAGCTGCCGCAGCGCAAGCTCGTGACCACCGCTGCCGCCGGCTACTCCAGCTACGGCAACCAGATCGGCCTTGCCACCGGTCAGGTCAACGAACTCTATCACCCCGGCTACGTGGCCAAGCGCATGGAGGTCGGCGCCGTCGTGGGCGCCACCCCGGCAAACCACGTGCGTCGCGAGTGCCCCGCCCCCACCGACAAGATCATCCTGCTGGGCGGCCGCACCGGCCGTGACGGCATCGGCGGTGCCACCGGCTCCTCCAAGACTCAGAATACCGATTCCATCGAGACCTCGGGCGCCGAGGTCCAGAAGGGCAACGCCCCGGTCGAGCGCAAGCTGCAGCGTCTGTTCCGCCGCGGCGACGCCTGCCGCCTGATCAAGCGCTGCAACGACTTTGGCGCCGGCGGCGTCTCGGTCGCCGTGGGCGAGCTTGCCGACGGCCTGTATGTCGACCTGGACACCGTGACCAAGAAGTACGATGGCCTGGACGGAACCGAGCTCGCTATCTCCGAGTCCCAGGAGCGCATGGCCTGCGCCGTCGCCGACGGTGACGTCGAGGAGTTCATGGGTTATGCCGCCGAGGAGAACCTGGAGGCGACCGTCATCGCCGAGGTTACCGCCGAGCCGCGCATGCGTATGGCCTGGAACGGCGTCGCCATCGTCGATCTGTCCCGCGAGTTCCTCAACTCCAACGGCGCACCCAAGCACCAGGTCGCCCACGTGTGTGCCCGTAGCGTGTGGCAACCCAGCTGGGCCGGCACCACGCTTGCCGAGCGCATGACCTCGCTTGTCACCGATCTCAACGTCGCCTCCAACAAGGGCCTTTCCGAGCGCTTCGACTCCACCATCGGTGCCGCTACCGTGCTCATGCCCTTTGGCGGCAAGACGCAGCTCACCCCGAGCTCTGCCATGGTCGCCAAGTTCCCCGTGGACGGCGAGACCACCACGGCGAGCGCTATGGCATGGGGCTTCAACCCCTACCTGATGGAGGCCGACCAGTTTGCAGGCGCCTACCTGTCCGTGGTCGAGTCCATCGCCAAGCTCGTTGCCGCCGGCTTTGAGCACAAGCGCGCCTACCTCTCCTTCCAGGAGTACTTTGAGCGCCTGCGCACCGAGCCCGAACGTTGGGGCAAGCCCATGGCAGCCGTCCTGGGCGCCCTTATGGCCCAGGTCGACCTGGGTGCCGGCGCCATCGGCGGCAAGGATTCCATGAGCGGCTCGTTTGAGGACGAGGCCGGCGAGCTCAACGTTCCGCCGACCCTGATCAGCTTCGCTGTCGCCGTGGGCCGTGCCGCCCGCGCCGTCTCCCCCGAGTTTAAGGGCCTCACGCACCGCGTCGTTCGCATCGCCCCCGCCACCTATGGCGAGGACTACCGCCCCGATGCCCAGCAGCTGCTCGCCGCGTTTGACGCCGTCGAGGCGCTCACCGCTACCGGCGACGCCCTGGCCGTCTCTACGCCCGGCTACGGCTGCGGTGCCGAGAGCCTCTTTAAGATGTGCGTCGGCAACCAGATCGGTATCGAGCTTGCCGAAGATGTGGACGCGGAGAGCCTCTTCACCCCGCTCTACGGCAGCTTTATCGTCGAGCTCGCCGAGGACGCCGAGCTGCCCGAGGTCGCCGACGGCGTTGTCGTCGAGCCCCTGGGTACCACCGTCGAGGGCTATGTCATCGACACCGGCTCCGAAGTCATCGAGCTCGCCGAGCTCCAGGAGGCCTGGGAGAGCGGTATCGAAGGCGTCTTCGCCTACCGCAGCGCCGGCGAGACCCCAGAGGTCGAGGCCATCGACTTCCGCGCCAAGGATATCCACGTGTACGGCGGCGCCAAGATCGCCCGCCCGCGCGTGATCATCCCTGTGTTCCCCGGCAACAACTGCGAGTACGATAGCGCCCGCGCCTTCCGCGCCGCCGGCGCCGAGGCCGACACCTTCGTGATCAACAACCTCACGCCCGAGGCCGTCGCCGAGAGCACCCACGAGCTCGCCCGCCGCATCCGTGCAAGCCAGATCGTCATGATTCCCGGCGGCTTCTCGGGCGGCGACGAGCCCGACGGCTCCGCCAAGTTCATCACGGCGTTCTTCCGCGCTCCCGAGGTCACCGAGGCAGTCCGCGACCTGCTCAAGGCCCGCGACGGCCTGATGCTGGGCATCTGCAACGGCTTCCAGGCCCTGATCAAGCTCGGCCTGGTGCCCTACGGCGACATCGTCGATGCCACGCCCGATGCGCCCACGCTGACGTTCAACACCATCGGTCGCCATCAGAGCCGTCTGGTGCGCACCCGCATCTCGTCCAACCTGTCCCCGTGGCTGTCGCAGTGCAGTCTGGACGACCCCTACACCGTCGCCATCAGCCACGGCGAGGGCCGCTTTGTCGCCAACGATGAAGTGCTCGCCCAGCTGATCGCCAACGGCCAGGTCGCCACGCAGTACGTGGGCGAGGATGGCAAGCCCAGCATGAATCTCTCCGTCAACCCCAACGGCTCCGCGCTCGCCATCGAGGGCATCACGAGCCCCGACGGCCGCGTCCTGGGCAAGATGGGCCATGCCGAGCGTCGCGGCGACAACCTGTACCGCAACGTGCCCGAGCATGTCCCCGGCGATAAGTTCATGCCGATCTTTGAGAGCGGCGTAGCCTACTTCGCTTAAATACGTTCCCATCGGGTACAATCCCCTCGGGTAACAACACCCGCCACCGGCACACCCGGCGGCGGGTTCTTTTTTACTTCGCGCATACAGGAAGGACATCATGGAAAGCCGCAAGCCGTATCTCGCCACCCTGCCCGGACTCATCCTGGGCTGCCTCGTCTGCTGCGCACTCTGGGGGTCGGCTTTCCCCTGCATCAAGATCGGCTACGAGCTCTTTGGCATCCCCGCGCACGATAGCGCCTCGCAGCTGCTCTTTGCGGGCTTGCGCTTCACGCTTGCCGGCGCCCTGGTTATCGTTGGGATGAGCACGGCCCAGCGCTGCCCACTCGTTCCACAGGCTCGCGACATTAAGCCCATCTGCATCCTGTCGCTCTTCCAGACTATCGGGCAGTACTTCTTTTTCTACCTGGGACTCTCGCGCGCCAGCGCCATGTCGAGTTCCATCATCGAGGCCAGCGCCAACTTCCTCGCCATCCTCTTTGCCGCTCTGGCGTTTCGCACCGAAAAGCTCGATGCAACCAAGGTGCTCGGCTGCGTACTGGGCTTTGCCGGCGTCGCATTCGTCAACCTTTCGGGTGCGGACGGCACCTTTGGCTTTACACTCGACGGCGAGGGATTTATCTTGGCTTCCACTATTGCGGGCGCCCTGTCGACCTGCCTCATTGGCATCTTCTCGCGCGAGCATGACGGCGTCTTGCTCGCCGGCTGGCAGTTTTTAGTCGGCGGTTTGGTCCTTACCGCCATCGGGTTTTTGATGGGCGGCGCGCTATTCCCCACCGAAATCGCCCCCGCCATCGCGCTCATCATTTATATGGCGCTCATTTCCGCCGTCGCGTACTCGCTGTGGTCCCGCCTACTCGCCGTCAACCCCGTTAGCCGCGTTTCGGTCTTTGGCTTTATGAACCCGGTCTTTGGCGTGCTGTTGAGCGCGTTGTTGCTCGGAGAGGGCGCTGGCACGACCCCCGTTACCGTAATTGTGGCCCTGCTCTTGGTCTGCAGTGGCATCATCATTGTCAACAAACCTAAAAAGGCCTAACAAACCACCCCGTTTGGAAAAGGGCAGCTCTCACTTTAGCTTAATGGAGTACACTGTATCTCGTTGATTTCGTACCGAGTCGCGGCGACAGACGCCGTCTTGCCGTAACGCGCCGGCGACATCGAGGGGATACAGATGCATAAGAAACTGGTTATGGGAAACCAGGCCTTTGCGTATGCCGCGCTTGCGGTGGGCGTTCGCGTGGTCGCCGGTTACCCGGGCACGCCGTCGACGGAACTTGTCGAGACAGTTGCCAAACTCAAGGCCCAAGGTAGTGCCGAGGGTGTCCACGTCGAGTGGTCGACCAACGAAAAAGCCGCGCTCGAGGTGCTGGCAGGTGCATCGTATGCAGGAGCGCGCTGCCTTTTTACCTGCAAACAAGTCGGACTAAACGTTGCCTCCGACCCGCTCATGAGCCTCAACTACGTGGGCATCAAGGGCGGCCTGGTGCTGTTTGTTGCCGATGATCCCGGCCCCATCTCCTCTCAAACTGAGCAGGATACGCGCCGCTTTGCCGCATTTGCGAAGATCCCCGTGCTCGATCCGCAAAATCTGGAGCAGGGTTACGCGATGATGCAAGAGGCATTTGAAATCTCGGAGCGCTACCATACGCCCGTTATCGTGCGCCCCACCACCCGCGTATGTCACGCCTCAACCTATTTGGAGGTACCCGAGCATACCGTCGCACATCCCGCTGGCACCTTTGAGAAGGATCCCAAATGGGTTATCTTCCCGCGCCGTTCGTTTGCCGCCCATGGCGAGGTTAACGAGCGCCTGCCGCAGATTGCAGACGCCTACTCCAGCGGCAAGGCCGCAGACGCGTTTAACCCCATCGAAAACCATGGCGATGCCACGCCGCGCCTGGGTATTATGGCCGGTGGCGTCTCGTATGCATACACGCGCGAGGCGCTGGCGATTATCGAGCGTCGCGCCGCCGCGGCAGACATCGCCGTGCCGCCCTATCGCTTGATGCAGGTCGGCCTTCCCTATCCCTTCCCCACTGCAGCTGCCGGGCGCTTTGCCGAAGGGTTGGGTCAAATTCTCGTCGTCGAAGAGCTCGACTTTGTCCTTGAGGACGAGATGCTGCGTCTAGCGGGCCGTACGCACGCGGCATATACCGTGCACGGCAAGCTCGACGGCACCATGCCCGGTCGCGGCGAGAACACCGTCGACGATCTGGTTGAGCGCCTGGCGGCGTTCCTTGGCATCCCCGCCCAGGCTATTACCCCACGCGCCGACGCTTCGCTTCCCAAGCCGCCCGCGCTCCCCGTGCGCCCACCGGTACTTTGTCCCGGATGCCCGCACCGTGGCAGCTTTTACGCCGTCAAGCAGGCACTCAAAGCGATAGGCGCTACCGACGCCGTCCTTTCGGGCGATATCGGCTGCTACACGTTGGGCAACGCCGCCCCGCTCGATGCCGTCGACACCTGCCTGTGCATGGGGGCCGGCATCACTATGGCCCAGGGCCTAGGTATTGCCGAACCCTCGCGAAAGCAGATCGCTTTTGTGGGCGACTCCACGTTCTTTGCCAGTGCCATGACCGGCATCGCCAACGCCGTCTACAACGGCCACGACATCACTGTCATCGTGCTGGATAACGCCACCACCGCCATGACGGGCGGCCAGCCTCATCCAGGCACCGGCCTGCGTTTGGATGGTACCAAAACCCAGCCCATCAAAATCGAGGCCGTGCTGCGCGCCTTGGGCGTCACCTGCATCGAACATGCCAACCCGTTTGACCTAGCTCAGACAACCGAAGCCGCCCAACGCGCCATTACGCACGAAGGCCCCTCGGCGCTCATCTGTGAGGGCCTCTGCATTACGCTGAGCAAGCCCAAACCCGCGCTTTGCGTCGACGAGAGCCGCTGTACGGGCTGCAAACGCTGCATCACGCAGATCGGCTGCCCCGCTATCTCTTGGGACGCCGAGCAACGACGTGCACGCGTTAACCCGACCCTTTGCAACGGCTGCGGCCTGTGCACGCAGGCCTGCAAGTTTGGAGCCATCGGTCCAAACGCAGAGGCCGCGAAGGGAGGCGAGGCCTAATGCTCAACATCATGATTACCGGTGTGGGCGGCCAGGGCACCGTCCTTGCCGCCAAGGTGCTCGCGCAGGCAGCCGAAACCCGAAATTGGCGGGTGCGCACCGCCGAGACCATTGGCATGGCCCAGCGCGGCGGCTCCGTCGTATCGCATGTCCGACTGGCAAATCAGGACGAGCCCCGCATCGACGCGCCGCTTATCGCCCACGGCGAGGCCGACCTCATCATTGCATTTGAGCCCGCCGAGGCCGTGCGCTGCCTGGGCTATCTACGTCCCGGCGGCGCCTTGGTAAGTGCTACGAGTAGCGTGCAACCCGTAACGGCGGCGCTCTCGCGTGACGCCTATAGCTCCAAGCCTTTCCTAGAATACCTGCGGCAGACTGTCCCCAATTGCCTGCTGGTCGATGACACCGCGCTCATTAAGCAGATCGGCTCGCCCAAAGCGCTCAACGTCGCGCTGCTGGCAAGCGCCGTCGCCATAAGCGACCTGGGGCTCACCGTCGAGGAACTTCGCGCAGCCATGCACGCCAGCGTGCGCTCCCAATTTGTCGCACTCAATGACCGCGCCATTGATGTGGCTGTTGCCGCCATCTCCGCATTCGCCTCCCGTTAACGCAAGGACAAAACCATGAAGATGCAGCCCGCGCAGCTTGAGCTTATTACCAAGCAGTTCCAGACCCTTAAAGACCGCTCGCCGTTTTATGCCAAAAAGTTCGATGGCATTGACATCGCAAACATTTCCACACAAGAAGAATTTGAGCAGCTGCCCTTTTCCGAGAAGGCGGACCTTCGCGAGGCGTACCCGCTTGGCATCCAGGCCGTACCAGACGAAGAAGTCGTTCGCATCCACAGCTCATCCGGAACCACCGGCACGCCCGTGATCATCCCCTACACCAAACAAGACGTGGACGACTGGGCCGATATGTTCGCCCGCTGCTATCGCACGGCCGGCATCACCGCGCAGGACCGCATCCAGATTACCCCGGGCTACGGACTGTGGACGGCGGGTATCGGCTTTCAGCTGGGATGCGAACGCCTAGGCGCCATGGCCATTCCCATGGGTCCCGGCAACACCGAAAAGCAGCTCAAGATGATGCAGGACCTAGGATCGACCGTCATCACGGCAACCTCGAGCTATGCCCTGTTGCTGGCCGAGGAAATCACCAAACGCGGTCTGCGCGACAAGCTCCACCTAACCCGCGGCGTCATCGGCTCGGAGCGTTGGGGCGAAAAGATGCGCAAGCGCATCCAAAACGAGCTGGGCATCGAGATCTTTGACATCTACGGTCTCACCGAGATTTACGGTCCGGGCATCGGTATCTCGTGCCGCGAGCACGACGGCATGCATATCTGGTCCGATTACGTGTACTGCGAGATCGTCGACGCCAAGACCGGCAAGGTCCTTCCTGACGGCGAAGTGGGCGAGCTGGTTCTTACAACCCTGCGCAAGCAAGGCGCACCGCTTATCCGCTACCGCACGCACGACCTGACACGCATCATCCCCGGCACATGCGCCTGTGGCCTTGACCACCCGCGCATCGACACCCTGGTCGGGCGCACCGACGATATGATCAAGGTCAAGGGTTGCAATATGTTTCCCGCGCAGATCGAGGAAGTTCTTAAGTTCGTCGACGGAGCGAGCTCGGAGTACCAGGTAATGATCGAGGCCGTCAACGGTCGCGATGTACTCGAGCTACTGTTCGAAAGCGAGCTGACGGGCGCCGAGCGCGATGCATGCGAGCGCGAAGTGGCTGCCGTCTTTAAGGCCAAGATCGGCTGCACGCCCAAGGCGACCGCCGTACCGCTCGGTGAGCTACCGCGCTCCGAGAAAAAGACGAGGCGCATCTTCGACAGCCGATACTAGTCCCCGAAAGCGCAGAAGGGGCGCACGACCATCGCAACGGTCGTGCGCCCCTTTTTCTAGCGTATCTGGACGCCGGCTTTCTTCTTCTCGCGCTTTACGCGGTAGAGCTCCGCGTCGGCAGCACGGAGCAAGTCTTGCCAGGTATCGACGCCATCACCAACCCGTGCGTAGCCGATGGACATCCGCAACAGATACGGAACCTCGGCGCGCGCGAGCTCGTCGTTGATTGCCGCGCACAGATGCAAGATATCCTGCTCCGCTGTCGCCTTTTGAAGCACCACGAACTCATCGCCGCCATAACGCGCGATAAAGCTACCAGACGCCGAGCAGACTTCTTTGAGCGCAGCGGATATGACCTGAAGAGCATGGTCGCCCTCCACATGTCCATAGCGGTCGTTAATCTGCTTAAAGCCGTCGGCGTCCATCATAAGCAGATACACGTCTTCGGCCTGATCCACATTTGAGAAGAGCGACAGTATATAGGTCTCAAAACGGTTGCGATTGTTGAGGCCAGTCAACGGGTCGGTCGAGATGAGCTGCTCCTGGAAGACAATGTAGAGCAGCAATATGCTAATCATTATGCCGACACAAAGGCCGGGCAACGAGTATACAACCTGAAAGGTACCGCCCACCAGGGCCGGAATGGCGAAAAATGCCAAGGTTCGATAGATGGTCTTCGTCTGCAGGCTCTCGACCCTGCGAGATTGCACAAACGCATGTAGGGACGTATGTAGAACGTAACAGTAGCTGACAATGGGCTGGATCATATAAGCAGGGCCGCGACTATACACGCCCTGCGAATCGATATAGAACAGGGCGTGCGTCCAGTAACTGGTAAACGCCAGCACGACCACCAGAACCGTAGGCGACGCTACAAGCACCACCCTATAGCGCGAGGCCAAAAGGCGAGAACCCTGCACCGTCTCGGAATAGATAAACCAAATGAGACACACGATGGCAAAGAGCGAAAACGAAACCGCGTTGGAAATCCAGTTGACAGCAATGCCCAACGCGCCGTCCACACCATCCAATAGCACCCAGATCATATCGAATAATATGTACGCGGCAGAGGTGTAGCCAAGCATGCTAAACAATAGCTGCTGGGTGCTCGAGAACAAGGAGCGACGACTCCGCACGGCAAGCCCGATAAGAACAATCATGCATAGCAGGAATATCTCAATCTTGAGCGCCTTAACCACCAGGCCCATCTCCCCATCATCAAACCGACAGCGCTTCTCCGAGCCGCACGCATCACCATAACTCCCCCAATCCAGAGGGGAATGAGGGAATAATACCAGAGCGCCCGGGCGCTCTCACGGCGCGAGTTGCACGCCAGCATCATTGATGGGCGCCGATGGCTACTCGCCATCGATGTCGGCCGCGACGGCTTCCTCGATGGCCTCGACACCGGCGGGCGACAGGTCTTCCTTGCCCTGGTAGAACTTCTTATCGACCCAACCGGTCAGAATCGGAGCCATGATTGCCGTGATGATGACGGCGGTGGCGATCTGAGCGTATGCGGCGGGCGCAAGCTCGGCATAGCGCGGCGCGACCTCGGCAAGAGCAACCGGCGTGGTCATAGCCGTGCCGGCGATGGTGGAACAAGCCACGGCGGCTTTGCCGTTACCGCCGCACAGGCGCTCGAACGCAAAGGTGATGGGACCGACGACAAACAACGTGACAAGGCCCAGCAAGATGCCGGAAATGCCGCCGGTGATAAAGCTCGACAGGCTCATAGACGCACCGAGCTGAAATCCGATGACGGCGATCGCAGGATTGGTGCCGGGAACCAGCAGGTTCTTGATGAACGGGAAGAGGTTGCCCAAAACCATGCCAATCACGAGCGGCAGGATGGAACCGATGATGGTGCCAACGGGAATGTTGGCAAGACCAGAGACACCAAGAATGATCATGGTAACCGCAGGGCCCGCCGTGAAGAACAGGATGCCCACGGCGCCCTGCTCGGACTCGTCGCCAAACTCGCCCATGATGCCCGTGTAGAGCGCCATGTTGCAAAACGTAATGCCGCCGATGATGGAAACCGAGCTCAGGCCCAAAAAGTTGTCATTAAAGAAATACGCAACGCTCAAGCCCAGCACGGCTGCCACCACAAGCTTAGGAATCAGTACGACGATGCCGGTCTTGATGGCACCCGGCGTGGACTTAAAGCTGATGCCGGCACCCACGAACAACAGGATCGCGGCGACGATGGTATTGGAACCGCCGCGGCAGGCGGCGGTAAAGAAGCCGCCGATCTCGAAGACCTGCGGGCAGAAGGTATTGAGCAAAAGGCCAACGATCATCGGGTAGATCATGATGTCACCCGGAATGCGCGGTACTTTGAATTTCTTTTGCTCGTTGGCGATCGCTTCCTGTGCCATGAAACCCCCATTTCCGCCGACGCAGAACAAAAGCCCACGTCATGCTTTGCTACAGTAAAGTTTGACCATGGTACCAGAAGAAGCAGACCGGCTCGGTGAGAAATCCGTTTCGTTGGGCCCGGACGGTAAACGCACCCCACTCCTATACGAGGCTCAAAACGATATAGAGCCCGATACCCGAGACGCAGCACCACAACATCGACTTTGTCTTGATTGCCACCGCAACGACGCCGACAGCCGCTGCGAAAAGAGCAGGCAAATAAAGAGCGATGTGCAGACAAAACCCGCAATAGCGGTGGGGACATCGACAACGGCGCGCCTATCGCAACATTGGTAAGCATCACCGGCCAGACGGTTTTAACGATTTTGAGCACCATAGTGTTCCTCGTCCCGACAAGCTTTCCGAGCCGCATTCGACGACATGGCAGAATCATCGCCCGGCGGCAACCGAGTTCACCTACAATTGCCACCGGATCGAAAGACACAGAAAGACACAGCTTTTTAGGAAGTCGTTATGACAGCTATCGATCGAACGGGGGCAATCGCGGCCTTCAGGACCTACACCGATGCCTACGATGCCTCCAATCCGCGTATCGCGCTCAAAATCGAGCATACGTACCACGTTGCCGAGGCATGCGATGCCGTGGCACGCAAGCAGGACTGGACACCGCAGGACATTGACCTGGCGTGGCTTTGTGGGATGTTGCACGATATGGGCCGCTTTGAGCAGCTGCGACGCTGGGACACGTTTAAGGATGCCGAGAGCATGAGCCATGCGAAGTTGGGCCTCGAGGTCCTTTTTGGCAAAAACCCTGCAGACGCGCCCGCGGCAACAAGTATCCGCGACTTTATCGACAGCCCGGCAGAAGACGAGCTCATCCGCGCGAGCATCGCCTATCACAGTGACTTTCGCCTGCCGGCACAACTCGACGAGCGTACACGGTGCTTCTGCGATATCGTGCGCGATGGCGACAAAATCGACATTATGCGCACCATCGCCGACAGCACCGTAGACACCATCCTCAAGGTGGATGAGGACGCATTTCTCGCCAGCCACTTCTCGGCGCCGACGTTGGCCGCCTTTGACGAGCACCGCTGCGTCGCACGTGATGAACGCGACGAGCCCGCGGACTACCTGGTAGGACTCATCTGCTTTATGTTTGAGCTCGTCTATCCGGCGAGCCGCGCGCTGGCGCGCGAGCAGGGCGATATCCACCGCCTGCTCGACGCGCCCTTTGGTATTACGCAGCCCTTTACCGACCCCGCCACACAGGCAACCTGGAGCCGTCTTAGGGAAGAGATGCGCGACTGGCTGGCGCGCGCCTAGCGCTCAAGCTGGGCTAGCAGCTCCTCGACGACCTCGACGGCATCACCGACAACCTTGTACTGGGCAGCACCAAAGATGGGGGCATCCGGGTCCTCGTTGATGGCGATGATGCATTCCGCCCCACCGATGCCGGCAAGATGCTGGATGGCGCCCGAAACACCGATGCTCACAAGAATCTTGGGCGAAACCGATACGCCCGTCTGGCCAATCTGATGGCGATACTCCAACCAGCCGGCCTCCACGACGGGTCGCGTGCAGCCAAGCTCGGCTCCCAGAGCCTCGGCGAGCCTTCGCATCAGCGGCAGGTTTTTCTTGGAACCAATGCCGCGACCTACCACGACCAGGCGCTCGGCATCGGCGATTGAAGCCTGCTGTCCCCACTCCTCGGCGGGAATCGAGATCTCGACACGAGCCTTAGCATCATCCGCAAGTGCTATCTGGGTGATCGTGCCGGAGCGGCCGTAGTCAAAGTCGGGCGCCTTAAAGATGCCGGGGCGCACCGTTGCCATCTGGGGACGATGATTGGGGCAGACGATGGTGGCCATCAGGTTGCCGCCAAACGCCGGACGCGTCTGTTGCAGCAGCCCCGTCTCCGTATCCATCGAAAGCACGGTGCAGTCAGCCGTAAGGCCCGTCTGCAAACGCACGGCAACGCCGGGTGCCAGTTCGCGGCCAAAGGCGGTCGCTCCGTACAGAATGGCCTCGGGCTTGCGCTCTGCCACCAAATCGCAGATGAGGCGAGCGTAGACCTCCACATCGTTCTGGCGCAGACGCTCGTCGCGACAGATCAGGACCTCGTCTGCACCGGCGCAAACCAGATGCTCCAGGTCACCGAGAGAACCCTCGGGGCCCATGCCGACCAGCGCCACCAGGCGACAGCCGCGTGCATCCGCAAGCTCGCGGCCCTTGCCCATGAGCTCGAAGGCAACGGGAGCCACCGTATCGTGCTCGTCGGTCTGCGCGAATACCCAAATGTCTCGATATGCATCGAGGTCAACCGCGCCGGCGGCCTCGTCGCGCTCGATCGAAATGGCATTGACGGGGCAAGCGTCGACGCAGCCGCCGCATAGGATGCAGCCGTCGGTTACGCGGGCGCAACGGTTGGGCCGCTCGCCTTCCACTACGATGCCGCCCGAGGCACAGGCGCGAACGCAGCGACCACAGCCGATACAGGCTTCGCTATCGATAATCAGTCCGCTCATCTATGCCATCCCCTCGATAATCTTGGCAAGTTTCGCCGCCTGCTCGGACGCCGTTCCGTCAACGGCCTCGCACGTTTGGTTGCGGTCGGGCACAAACGATCGCACGACCTGTGTCGGCGAGCCGGCAAGACCGCAGCGCGCGGGGTCGGCGTTCACGTCGGCAGTGTTGACCACGCGCACGTCCGCCTCCTCGGCCGCACGAATACCGGCGATACTCGGCATACGCAGTTGGCCAATCTCCTTGGCAGTCGTCATCGCGCACGGCATCTCAAGATAGACCGTCTCCTCGCCGGCATCGCAGCCGTGAACAAGCGCCAGTGAACCACAGGTCGTAAAGCCCGCACTCTGCACGCAGCTCACGTCGGTCACGCAGGGAATCTCGAAGGCACCGGCAAGCTCGGGACCAATCTGGGCCGTATCGCCGTCCACCGCCATCTTGCCGCAGATGAGCAGGTCGAAGTCCTCGTCGAGCGCCTCGATGCCGCACTTGAGGGCATAGGTGGTTGCCAGGGTATCGGCACCTGCAAAGGCGCGATCGGTTAGCAGCAGTGCGTCATCGGCGCCTCGGGCGATGCAGTCGCGCAATAGCGATTCAGTCGCGGGGATGCCCATCGACACCACCGTTACGCGCACGTCCATGCCAAAGCCGATAAAGTCGTCCTTCAGCGCCAGCGCGCATTCCAAAGCGCTCGCGTCAAAGGGATTAATGACCGCCTGCTTGCCATCGCGCACGATGGTATTGGTCTTGGGGTCCATCTTGACCTCGGTGCTGCCCGGCACCGCCTTGACGCACACCACCATATGGAAATCGCTCATCTTCACGCGCCCCCTTTCTGGACGAGCTCATCCAAGAGCTTCTCCGAAAACAGGTTACCGCGGCCCAGCTGCCCGGCAGGATCGAGCTGGAGCTTGAGCCGCGCCGACTCGATCATGGCCTCGTGACCGTACATCGTCTCCAAGAAGCCCGCCTTGATCTTGCCGACGCCGTGTTCGGCGGAGACAGCGCCGCCCATGGCCGTGACCTCGGAAGCCCACTGGGCAAAGAGCTCTTCGCCGCGGCGGTAATCCTGCGCATCGCGCGGCAGAATGTTCACATGCAGATGGTTGTTACCGATGTGCCCCCAGGCGGCAGATTCAAGCCCACTTTCGGCCAACGTGCGGCGATAAAGGGCGATGACATCGGCCAAGTGTGCGTTGGGCACCGACATATCCGACCCCAGCTTGGTAATGGTGGGGTCCGTGCGGCGACGCTCGTCGATGAGCATGTTGACGCTCTCGGGCACCGCATGGCGGAAGAATCGCTGACACTCGCGATCGACCTCGGTGCGCGCGACCCATGTCGCATCGTCGCTGCCGCCCGCAAGCTCCAGTACCCACCCCAAGTGATACAGCTCCTCAGTCGCCTGGGCTTCGTCGTCGCAGTCGAGCTCCACGTAGACACAGACCTTGGCGTCTTTGTCGAGCGCCGGCAGCGAGGCAAACGCGGTCGACTGCTCGCGCTGACGACGCAGGATATCCAGGGCACCCGCATCGAAATATTCGATGGCAGCCGCGTGGGACAGGACGGGACGTACAGAATCGGTGAAGGACACGGCCTTGTCTTCGCTGTCAAAGAAGCAGCTCACGCCCCAGACGACCGCAGGCGCCGCCTGCAGGGCAATCTCGAGCTCGGTGATGACGCCGAGTGTGCCACACGCACCGATAAACAGATCGATGGCATCCATATCGTCAGCAACGAAATAGCCCGAAGCATTTTTGGTCTTGGGCATGGTGTAGTCGGGAAGGTCGAGCTCGAGCGTGCGGCCCTGCACCGTGACGAGCGAAAGGCGACGACCCTGTGCAAAAACCTCGCCACGGTGAAGCTCGAGCAGGTCGCCATCGGTCAGCACGACATGAAGGCCCGTGACGTGAGGGCGCATGGGGCCGTAAGCGTAGCTACGGGCGCCGGAAGCGTTGCATGCCGCCATACCGCCCAGGCAGGCAGATGCCTCGGTGGGATCGGTAGGAAAGAATTGCTCGGGAGCTTCCTGGAACTCCTCGTAGGCCTCAAGCGATGCCTGGTCCCAGCCGGCAGTCGGCAGCACTTTCTTGCCCAGTTGCTTGCGCAGCTCAGACAGCACGACGCCGGGCGCCACGCGCAAAAGAAAGCGGCCCTGCTCATCGCGGCGAATGCCTAGGTAGCGATTCATGCGGGAAGTATTGAGAATGTGACCGCCATGAGGCACGGCGCCGGCGGCAAGACCGGTCCGGGCGCCCTGAACCGTCACCGGGACACGCTCGGCATGGAGCTTTTCCATAATGGCGCGGACCTCGTCCTCCGTTGTCGGAAACGAGATGCTCGAGGCCTCGCCCGATGTGCGAGACTCATCGCGACCATACTCTTCGAACTCGTCGGTGAAGGGTTTGATGGTTGCAGACACGCGAACTCCCCCTTTAGCTAACTACAGTGTTTGCAGGGAAATGTTACCGCATCGTTTCACCGACATGTTCGAGACCGTCTCCATAATTGACGTTTTTAACGTTCGCGCAATTCGGCGAGCGGTGGGATTTTCGAGACAAGCGACGCCTTTGCCACACGTTGCCGCGCAGCCACAACATGTGCATTTATCAATCAAAAATAGTTGAGATTTTTTTCACATGCTTTTACCTGCGGGGATATCGGCTCGTCAAGCAATTGGTTAGTTATTGGGCAAGTTGCGGCTGATACGGTCGGCATCGACAGCCAAACCAATAGGAGTTTTGGCCCCAGAGCAGGGAGGTTTCCATGGCATATTACTGGCCCCAATACGGTTTCGCCATCGAAGTCGATGACGACCCCTATCTCTTGCCTTTCGACGAAGATGCATTTCCAGGTACGGAGGTCTACCACGTCACCACCGATGTGATCTGCGACCCCGAGTCGTTCTCGGCGCTCGCCCACCACATCGCGCGTATCCACAACATCGAGCTCCCTCACGACTTCGACGAGCTCATCTACTCGCGCCGCCTGATGCTTCACATGCTCTTTGGAGCGGACCCGTCCACGTTCGCACGTGTCTACACCACCAAGGACGCCGCATGAGTGCGAAGAAGCCGCCCCGCCTTGCAGGACTGGGGCGTCGCAAGAAACTCGTCGTTGTCTGCCTGGCTGTCGTCTGCGCCCTCATCGCCGTAGGGCTATACGCCTGGCAGTCGCAGCCCGTGCCCGAAGCGGGCGCCTCAGTCACGACGGCAGAAGGTAAATCGCGCCAAGAAATCCAGGATGAGCTCGACGCCATCGTCCGCGACAACATGATGACGATCTCGGTCGCGCCGGTCGCACAGTTGCAGGAAGGCGGCAAGTTGCGCGTCAACGTGCAAAACGTCCAAGACAACAAGTTTCCCCAGCGCTTCCGCGTGATTCAAAACGACGAGACCATCTATGAGTCCGGTGTGGTCGAAGCCGGCAAGACGGTTGAGACCTGCCCCGCCGGCGATATCCAAGAAGGCGAGGCATATATCGAGATTCAGGCACTCGATGCCAAGACCTACGACACCCACGGCAATCCGACGCGCGTCAAAGTGCGGGTGGCACAGGCAGAAGGCTAGTGGCCGACGCGCTCGCAGGGGCAGCACCCTGTCCCCATTCGTCCAACCATCACGGAAACAGTCCGTGACGAGCAGAAGGGATCGATTATGAACACACCCATGAACCTGAGCGGAGCCAGGGCACTCGCCGTGGGCGCAGGGCTTACGCTCGCACTTGCGATGGGCGCCGCGCCAACGGCGGCCATGGCAGAGGTGCGCGTTGGAACCACCGATGTGACGGTGAAGGCCGACATTAGCAATGTTTCGTTTAAGGCGCCAACGGTCATCCCCTTTGCCGCCAAAGCCGACGGAACGCTTGTAGGACCCTCCGACGAGACGATTACCATCGACAACCTCTCGGCATATGGCATCCACGTCACCAACATGAAGGTCACGGCCAAGAACGACTGGACAATCGTTGCAGACGCAAAGACGGGCTCGGCCCAAAACTCCATCGATTTTAAGGTTGGCCCCGATACGGCAGAAAAGGATGCCAGCTCGGCGACTCAGACTACGGGCCTCGATCTTTCCAAAGACGCAAGCTTCGACATGAAGTACAAGGACATTGGCGACGGAACGGACAAAATTAGGCTCAATGTGAGTGGCCACGTCGCCCGCGTCACGCGTGACATCTACCACGCCACCGGTACGGGAGATCAAGTGGCAAGCATCACCTGGACGGTCGAGCCCGGTGCGCACGCCACGTCCTAAGGCGATTGCACTGGCCGCCATCGTCAGCATCTTGGCGTCCGCACCCGCAATGGCCTTTGCTCAACAAGAGCAAGCGCAAGCGGCCACAGAAGTGACCGTCGATCTTTCGGGCCTTAATCGCGGCAGCCGTCACGAGCCGCTCGTCCAGACGAGCGACACCCGGCAACTCATTGCGGTAGGCGTCGCCACGGTGGGAGCAGGACTGACGTGCCTTGGCCTGCACATCAAACGCAACCAATAGCCAAGCACGACCGGAGTACGCGGAATAGATAGGAGAACCATGGCACCCAAAAACCTTTTGCCCGTTGCCGCGCTCTGCAGCGCACTGGCGAGCGGTACGCCTCTCGCCGCTTGGGCGACGCCCGCCACGGCAAGCTCCTTACCGCAAGCTCTGAACCCCGCGGCGAATTCGTCGGGTATCGTCGCCTGCCAACGTTTTTCGCTCGCACATGCCACGGTCCGAACCTCGGGATGCCTTCACCGCAATGCGGTCGACTCGATAGTCGTGGATATCAAGCGACCGGACAAGGAGAACGGCCCCCAGACAGGTTGCGCCATCTGCACATGGAAATCGGCTGCAGTCGACGCCGATGGCGACCCATGCGACTTAGAGCTGCGCATCGATATTGCCTCGGTCGATGACTCGGCGAACGGGGCAAAGGTCGTCTTCGACAGCGCGGCCCATGAAGAAGAAGGGGGTGTATGCCTGGGCTGCGTTCCCTCGAATGCCGATGGCGCGCAGCCCATCATCTCCTTTACGGCGTCGCTGCGGCTGACCAAGGCGGACACCGAAGCCATCGCAACGGGAGACGCGCCTTTGCTGTTCTACGCTGGCGACGCGGACGACCAAAAGGCTCAAAGCACCAGGCAGAAGGGCTCGCTTAACCTCACGCGCGGATCAGAACCCGCCCCCATCAATATCGATGCCCAGGAGCCGGGCGTGCGGCGCATTCTCGCCGATCCGGCGCTGCTCCAAATGACATGGCACGGAGTGGGGTCCGTCGAGATTTCCGCTCCTATATCGAGCGATAATGACAAATCCCCCAAAGACGAGGTCGCAGACGCACCGGCACATGTTGACGATGCATCATCAGAAGACAACGCTGCGGTTCCTCTCGAGAAGCCAAGCGGCAACGCCACCGAACTAGGCGATTCCCAACCGAAAGACGGCCTGGACTTTGCCGCTCCCCCAGGTGTCGACGAAGGCAACTGTTGCATGATGGTCGCGCTCGACCACACGGAAACCGTCGATGCTGCAAGCATTGAGCCAGTCGCTGCCAATGCGCCCCGCCGCAAAAATATCCTCATCGCATTCCCCAACACCGTCGAGCTCGTCTTTTTGCCTTCGGGCGAAGTCGTCGCGCCTACGGCACTTACAGCAGTGGGAGCAAAGAGCGCATCGAACGATATCCAAGCTATCTCGGCACTTGATGCCACAACGACCGCCAAGTTACACCTTTATTCCGTTGCAGCAGACGGAACGCGAACCGAAGAATTCGACGGAACCAAGCTTTTGGTTCCTCGTCGCATCGGTATCCAAGAAGACGTCCCCTATCAAATGGAACTTGAAGGGTTCGATCGCGCACGAGATGCCGACATCATTGCCGCAGCCATCGAATCCCCACAGCACCTCATGACGCTGCGCTTCGACTTTAGCCCCATCCTGTCCTAGACCGCTAACTGCCGCTTGGCTCGGATACTGAGCGCCCCTCCCCGTTCTGCTACGATTGCCGCGTTGGCATCAATTACAGGAGGGTTCATGCCGGGTTTAGGAACGATCATCAACGTCGCGCTTTTGATCGCGGGCGGTCTGCTTGGCCTTATGGGTGGGCGCTTCATTACGCCTCGCATCCAAGACACGCTCATGAAGGCGTCGGGGTTGTGTGTTCTGTTTATCGGCTTGGGCGGCACCATGCAAAAGATGCTCGTTATCGATGGAGAGGCGTTGGCGACCACCGGCACCACCATGCTTATCGTCTCATTTGCCCTCGGTTCGCTCATCGGCGAGGCCATCAACCTGGAGGCCGCCATCGAGAACCTCGGCGAATGGCTCAAGCGCAAAACCGGCAGCGAAGGCGACAACGAGTTTACCAACGCCTTTGTCTCGGCATCGCTCACCGTGTGTATCGGCGCCATGGCCATCGTAGGATCGATTCAGGACGGTCTGCTCGGCGACTGGTCCACGCTTGCCCTGAAGGGCGCGCTGGACTGCATCATCGTCTGCACCATGACGGCCTCGCTTGGCCGCGGCTGCATCTTCTCGGCCCTGCCCGTTGCCGTATTCCAGGGCACGATCACGCTTTTTGCCGGCGCACTCTCCCCCATCATGACCACCGCAGCCCTCGACAGCCTTTCGCTTGTGGGCTCTATGCTCATCTTCTGTGTTGGGGTTAACCTTATTCGACCTCAGACCTTCCGCACGGCCAACATGCTCCCCTCCGTCGTCGTGGCGGTCATCTACGCCCTCTTGTTCTAAATCTATCTACGTAGCGATATCTCGAACACCTGTTTGATGCTGTGCTATGATATGAGGTCACCGAAGCTGCGTTAGGAGAGGAGAAGCGGTGGCCGACCAGGACGTCAAGACGCTCATCGAGCGCATTATGGCCGAGGCCCGGACCCATCAGTCCGCCCGCTTCTCAAACGAAATCTATGCTGACGAGCCGATTCTCAAGACCGGTCGACAGATGCAGAACTTCCTCCCCGACCAGTACCGCAAGATGCGCGAGATATCACGCTGGCAAGATGATCCCAAAGGCGGCGCGGGACGTTGGCTATCGGAGGCGGAGCTCTTTTACCGCCAAGGCCTGCTGATGGCCGACTTCGAGGACGATTGTCCCTACAACGGCACCTTTAAGTCGTACTTTCCCACCTACAATGCCATGAGCGATCGACAGTTGCGCGGCTACTTTACCTGGCGTGCCCAAGTGCGCCGCGGAACTGTCGAGGAAACGTCTACGTCCTTTGCCTTCCTGTATCTCTATGAGCTGATCTGCGGCATTGGCGTAGATGACCCACTCGATGGCTTTAGCAAGATCAAGGCCTTTTGGAACGCCTATCGTGCCTTCGAGCCCGGCATCGACCGGTTTGCACGCGTGTGGTTGCAAGATTACGCCGTTTTCCACGGGCTCGACCCCAAACTGCTTCGCGACTCTAAAACCGTCATGTTCGATAACGCCCTTATCGAGCTGCGGCGCGCGGCTCGAGACCTTGCATCTGCACCGACGCCGTCGGATCTGCCGCCTGCGCGTCGCAAGACCTCCGAGCCTACGCTCCCCCTCCCGCCCGACGAGGCGGGCGAGGAGCGACTCATGGCCGCTATCAACGCCCTCTCCACGTATAACCTCGATAACTCTAGACTCGATCGCAGCCACCATCGCGACCTACGCCACGTGGCATGTGCCGTGTACGTCCGCATGGCGCGCTACTATGACACGCACCGAAAGACCGGTATCGTGGCGAGCTTGTTTGGGGAGGAGACGGCCATGCCCTATACCATGTTTGCCTCGGCCGTGTTCTTTGCGCCCGAGCGCCACGAGGACTGCGAATACCGTCTTGACCCCATCCATATCTACCGCTGCCAAAACGGTTTTTGGGAATGCATGCGAATTCACGGCAGCAGGCAAAAGAGCAGCAAGCTTGGTGAGATGATGCGCGCCTGCGACCAACGTCTGCGCCTGGCCCTAGCCCCCGCCCACCCCCTGAAGGAGGAGAAGGTCCCCAAATATCTGGCCAAAATCATCGATGACGAGATCGTGGCATGGCTTTCGTGGGATGCCGCACACCAGCCCGTCAAGATCGATATCGATTTGAGCCAGCTGGGGCACATTCGGAGCGCCGCCGCGCAAACGCGTGAAGCGCTTTTGATTGATGAGGAGCGCGAGGACGGCACGCCCGTGGAAGCCGAGGCAACGCTTATCGAGCAGCCGGGCCGCGAGTCTGCGCCCGGCATGACTGCCGAACCTGGCGAGATGACCATTCAGCAAGACGAACCCGACGAGCAGACTGTCTCCGCCGAAGAGTTTGGCGTCATGGCACCGCTCCTCGTGTCTGCGCCCGCACCCGCAACGCCCGCGTCTGCCGAAGCTACGAACAAACTCGCGCCCGCCGAAGATACCTTTCTTCGCGCACTCCTCGAGCAAAACACAGCGCAAGCGACATCGGCAGTGGAGAGGTCGGGCCAGAGCGAGGATATGCTCGTCGACAGCATCAACGAGACGCTCTTTGACCTGGTGGGAGACACCGTTATCGAGTTCGGCGCGGCAGGACCGCAAATTATCGAGGATTACGAAGCAGACGTGAGAGGATACCTAGACCATGAGTGATACCGCATCCGCAGCACCCCGCGTGCCCAAGCGCGTCGCTGCCGTCATTCTCAACTCACTCAAGGGCGGTGTGGTCCCGCGCATCGGCCTTCCCTATATCACCGTAGGGCGCGAGGTCGAGATCCGCGCCCTGCTCACCGATTTGAGTCTCATCGCCGACGGTGGCGCGAGCTTCCGGTTTCTGGTCGGTCGCTACGGCGCAGGCAAGAGCTTTTTGCTCCAGACCATCCGCACGCACGCCATGGGCGAGGGGTTCGTCGTCGCCGATGCCGACCTGTCGCCCGAGCGCCGCCTGCAGGGCGGTCAGGGGCAGGGCCTTGCCACCTACCGTGAGCTCATCCGCAACATATCGACCAAGACGCGCCCCGAGGGCGGTGCGCTCAACCTTATTCTGGATCGCTGGGTCGCCTCGTGTGCCGACGTCGACGAGTCGGTCGTCAATGCCCAACTGGCCCCGCTCGAGGAGATGGTCCACGGCTTCGACTTCGCCCGCATGCTCCGCCGCTACCGCACGGCCGTATCCGAGGGCGATGAAGAGGCCATGAGCCGCGTAACCAAATGGATCCGCGGCGAATACCGCACCAAGAGCGAGGCTCGCGCCGAACTGGGTTCCTCGACCATCATCAGCGATGACGACTGGTACGACTACGTTAAGCTCATTGCGCGCTTTTTGGTCTGCAGCGGCTACAAGGGCATGCTGGTGCTCATCGACGAACTCGTGAATCTGTATAAGATTCCCAACGCGATCACGCGCCAATACAACTACGAGAAGATCCTGACCATGTACAACGACACGCTCCAGGGCAAGGCGCAGTACCTGGGCATGATCATGGGCGGCACGCCAACCTCCATCGAAGACCGCCGCCGCGGCGTGTTCTCCTACGAGGCCCTGCGTAGCCGACTCGCTCAGGGCCGCTTTGCACGCGAGGACCTTAAGGACATGCTCGCGCCCATCATCCGTCTGCAGCCACTCACCTACGAAGAGTTGCTGGTGCTGATCGAAAAACTCATGCAAATTCACGCCGGCTACTTTGGCTGGACGCCCACGCTTACCGAGAGCGACCTGGTGGACTTCCTCAAGATTGAGTTCGGTCGCGTGGGAGCCGACACGCATCTGACGCCGCGCGAAGTCATTCGTGACTTTATCGAGCTGCTCGACATCCTATGCCAAAACCCCGACGCCAACGTGGCCGAGCTGCTGCAAAGCGTCGGCGGTGACGCGCCAGCAGCCGCAACAGACGACACCGGCACCGCAGGCGCCGACCGCAACTTCGCCGAATTCTCCATCTAACCTGCCAAAAAGGGACAGGTTTATTTTGGCAGGTTTTATCTGGGCAAACATTGAAGCAGTCGTGCAGCAAGCCACTGCCCGCCGCGTCGAGAGATTCGCTTTTGAAAGGAGGCCCCGTGAACGCCTTTGACCGCTACGCCCCGTTTATCCAAGACTTCATCTACTCCCACGATTGGGAGAGTCTCCGCTCCATTCAGGTTGCGGCGGCAGATGCCATCTTTAACACACAAGACAATGTGCTCCTGACGGCATCCACGGCTTCCGGCAAAACCGAGGCGGCCTTCTTTCCCATCCTGACCGAGTTTTGGGAGAGGCCGCCCGCGAGCGTGGGCGCCCTCTACATCGGCCCCCTCAAGGCGCTCATCAATGATCAGTTCGTCCGCCTTAACGACCTCTGCGAAGAGGCCGATATCCCTGTCTGGCACTGGCATGGCGATGTCTCGCAGTCGCACAAGGCTAAGCTCATCAAAAAGCCGAGCGGCATCTTGCAGATTACGCCCGAGTCACTCGAGGCGCTCCTGATCCATAAGCACATGGCGATCCCGCGCATGTTTTGCGACCTGCGCTATGTGGTCATCGACGAGGTCCACTCGCTCATGCGCGGCGACCGTGGCGGGCAGACGCTCTGCCTTATCGAGCGACTCTCGCGCATGGCCGGCGTGCAGCCTCGACGCATTGGCCTTTCGGCCACCATCGGCGACCCCGAGCGCACGGGCGCTTTTCTCTCACAGGGAACGGGACGTGACTGCATTATCCCCCGTTTTGAGGAACCGCGCCGCGTGTGGCGCATCTCCATGGAGCACTTCTACAACTCGGGTCCCCAGGCACAGCAGCGGGGATTCGAGAGCATGGGTCCTCAAGAGGCCGAAGTGCTTGTCTCCGAGCGCATTGAGGCAGCGGCACCCACGGCGCTGCCGGCCGACACCCAAGGCATGTGCCACAGCGGACAGCCCACACAGGAGGAGCGCCGTCAACGTCGTGAGCGAGCACGGGGCAAGGCCGCTCCCAAGGACCGCCAAGCTTCCTCGGCCCCCGAGGGCGAAGTCGACATTCCCCGGGCCGCCGAGCAAGCGCTCCTCAACCCCACCGACACCGCACCCGACAACGCCGATCCCGGCATGGGCTATATCTTCGAACACACCCGCGGGCGCAAGTGTCTGGTCTTTGCCAACTCGCGCGAGGAGGCAGAGGCCGTATGTTCCATGCTGCGCAGCTACTGCGAGAGCCGACACGAGCCTGACCGTTTCCTCATCCATCACGGCAATCTTTCGGCATCGTTGCGCGAGACGGCAGAAGAGCTCATGCGCGATGAGGAGCAGGCACAGACGACCGTCACCACCTCTACGCTTGAGCTTGGCATCGACATCGGCCGTCTGGAGCGTGCGTTTCAGATCGATGCGCCATTTACCGTCAGTTCCTTTTTGCAGCGAATGGGCCGCACGGGACGCCGCGACCTTCCGCCCGAGATGTGGTTTGTCATGCGCGAGGAAGAACCCGAGCCGCGTACGATGATGCCCGAAACCATTCCGTGGAAGCTCCTGCAGGGCATCGCACTCGTACAACTCTATCGCGAGGAAAAGTGGGTCGAGCCGCCCGAACTCGATCGACTCCCCTACAGTCTGCTCTATCACCAGACTATGTCGACGCTTGCCAGCACCGGAGAGCTCACGCCGGCAGAACTTGCCCAGCGCGTGCTCACGCTCAGTTATTTCCACCGCGTCTCAGCCGATGACTATCGCGTGCTGCTGCGTCACCTCATTAAGATCGACCATATCCAGGTCACCGAGGGCGGCGGACTCATCGTGGGCCTCGCGGGCGAGCGCATCATCAACAATTTTAAGTTCTACGCCGTGTTCCAGGAAAACGAGGAGTTCACCGTTCGCAGCGAGTCGGCCGAGCTGGGCACGATCGTCAATCCCCCACCGCCCGGTGAGCGCATCGCCATCGCCGGGCACTGCTGGATTGTCGAAGAAGTGGACTGGAAGCGCCACACCGTCTTTGCTACGCAGGTCAAGGGCCGTGTGCCGGCCTACTTTGGCGATTGCCCCGGCGACATCAACACGCATGTACTCGAGCGCATGCGTAAAGCGCTCAACGAACATGCCGCGTATCCGTACCTTATGGGCAACGCGCGAGCCCGTCTGGCGCAGGCTCGCCATACGGCCGAGATTTCGGGTGCGGGCACTAGGCCACTCATTAACCTGGGCGGCGACACCTGGGTGCTCTTCCCCTGGCTGGGCAGCTATGCCTTTTTGGCGCTCGAGCGCATGCTCAAGATTAAATGTGCCGCGGAGCTGGGCCTTCGCGGACTCGACCCGTCGCGCCCGTACTTTATGCAGTTTAAGATGAAGGCCGACGAAGAGATGTTCTTTGAGGTACTCGCCGCCGAGGCCGAGAAGGACTTCGATCCCATCGAGCTCGTCTATCCCGGCGAGGTGCCTTACTTTGATCGTTACGATGAGTTCGTTCCCGAAGAGCTCGTGCGTAAGGGCTTTGCCGAAGGCGTGCTCGACATAGACGGCATGAAGCAGCGTGTCCGCAGCTGGCGCGACCACGCCTAAAACGGGGCTGACTATATGAGCAGTCAATTTGGGACGGGGCTATTTTAGCTGCCCTTGCAGGTAAAGCGAAAGGTTTGTCCGATTAGTGGCAGGGATAGCTAAAATAGCCCCGTCCCAAATTGACTGCTCCCGATGTGGAGCGAGCCGGCATCCGAAAGCAGCTAAAAAGCCCCGTCCCAGAAAGACTGGTCGCAGAAAGACGCGCTAGTCGTGAAGGACGGCGCCGAGGAAGTCGGCGTCAAAGGGCACGGCTTCGGCAAAGACATAGTCGCCGTCGCTGGCGATGAGCAGGTAGTTTTCCTCGCCACCGAACTCCGCATCGCCACAGGGGACCACCCAGGCGTGGGCGAATACCTCGAGTGCCGTGGCAGCGCAGTCGCGCAGGAACGTTACATCGCTCCCCTCGTTTGCGCTCACGATATTGGCAACGTAGATACCCCCGGGGTTCAGGCTGCCCCGCACTAAACGCAACGCCTCAACCGTCGCCAGCTCGCCTACGGGCTCGGCACCGCCAAAGCAATCGCTCACGACCACGTCGTAGCGACGATGGCCCACACTCGTCACACCCAGATACGAGCGAGCCTCAGCGGTTATCACCCGCAGGCGATCGCCCGCCGCGCGCTCTAGCTCGTCTAGGTAGAACCAGCGGCGCGCCAGGCGCGTAATCTCTCCGTCATACTCGATAACGTCCATGCGCAGGCCCTCGTGCGACATCAGCGCAAATTTGGGATAGGCAAACCCGCCGCCACCTAGCATAAGCATACGGCTGATACCGTGACCATAAACGTCACGCATCGCATCCTCGGCCTCAAACACGTCGTCAAACGCGCGATAATACGCAAAGACGGGCTCCGCCCAGCGCTCGCCGACGTAACTCGCGCTTTGGTAGACACCGCCTTGCACCAATACGCGGACTTCATCGCCGCCCTCATCGTGCACGCGTTTCACACGCGCCAATCCATTGCGGGTTCGCGCGACCTGCAGGCAGGCAGCGCGAACAGCGACGGCAGCCGCGCCCAGCGCCGCGGCTCCCAGAGCAACGCCGGCAACAACGCCGGCAGAAACACTCGGCTTGTTCATCTAGAGCTCCTTTTGCAGATAAAGGCCATGGTCATAAAATCCAAGATGGCGATAGTACTCGCGCGTGCCAATCGCGCTGATCACGTTGATGCGTGCATACCCCGCATCCCGGGCAATCTCGCACGCACGCTCTACGAGCAAACGCCCCAACCCGTGATGCTGCGCCGCCTGGCCCTGGTCGCCCACGCGCGCCGCCATGCCGTACACGTGCACCTCGCGAATCATCGCCTCGTCCGGCGTCGTCGGCAACTCGTCCGCATGCGCGGCAACAAATGAATGGTCGGGCAGCGACAGGCGCAAAAAGCCCGCAATCTTGCCCTGCGGCGTCACCCACTGCAAAAAGCGCTCGTGCGTCACCGGCGTCTCGTACGCCACATCCTCGTCAAGGGTCAGCTCATCCAAGTCGGCACCCGCCGTGCTGATCTCGCGATAGCGAATCTCACGCACCGTCGCACCGTCACCCCGAGCAGCCAGGCGGTTCTCGACGAGCTGACGCAGGTTGGGCTTCTTGTTGCCCACCATAATGTCGTCGGAGCTAAAATCGCGGATCATGCGGCTGATGCGGCAGAACGGCGGCGTCACCACGATATCGTCGGCCAGCACGTCGAGTAGTTCCTCCTCGGTATAGGGGCGCCATTCGCCGCGCTCGTAGCAGCCCACCAGACGCGAACCCTCGATGAGCGCGCACGGGTAGACCTTGACCTCGTCGGGCATAAAGGCCCCCTCGGTCATAAAGCGCTCGTAGTCGCGCTTGTCCCCCTCGGGTGTGGCACCCAGCAAGTTGAGCATAAAATGCGCGTGGATCTTAAAGCCAAACAGGCGCGCAAGCGAAAACGCCCGCTCGATTTGCCCCACCGAAATGCGACGCTCGTTGATATCGAGCAGGTACTGGTCGAGGCTCTGGATGCCCATCTGGATCTTGGTGCAGCCCAGGCGGCGGATGAGCGTAAGCGCCTGCGGCGTTACGGCATCGGGGCGCGTCTCGATAACGAGTCCCACCACGCGATGCTTCGCCGTCTCGTTGATGCGCTGCTGACGCTCGAGCTCCTCCATCGTTGCCGTCTGCCACTCGGCGACCTCGCCCCACGGCGTACCGGGGCCGTACAAACGACGCACCGCACGGTTATAGCCGCCCACGGCAGCATCCACACGCTCCTGCTCGTCGGCAACGCCGGCAGCGAGCTCGGCCTCGTCTGTCGCAATGCCGGCAGCCCGATAGCGCTCGCGGCGCTCCGCTACCACCGGCGGCAGGGCATCGGCGGGTGCATCGTCGAGCAGACGCCCCGCCTCGGCACGGCTGATACCCGGACGCGCCAACATGGGGTTTGCCGCCACGCCGGCGACGGCATCGTCATTGAGCGCACGGAAAAGCTCCGACATAAACCATGTCTGATAGCCTTCCGGATAGTCGCTCCAGGTGCCACCGAGCACAATGAGCTCAATCTTATCGGTCGCATGCCCCATCTGCGAAAGCGCGGTCAGACGAGCGCTCACCTGCAGATACGGATCGAAGCAATTTTGCTCCGCACGGGCGCACGCGGGCTCGGCATGCAAATAGCTTTTGGGCATACGCAGGTCGTTGGGGCAAAACAGGCAATCGCCCGAGCACGGCCACGGCTTGGTGATGACGGTAATGGTCGCTACGCCCGAAGCCGTGCGGCGCGGCTTCATGCGTAGCACCTGCAGCAGTTGACGTTCCAGATCGGAATCGACATTCCACGCAGCCCAACGAGCCGGATCCTCACGTTTAACCCGCTGGTAGAACGGCAGCAGACGGCGCTTGGCCAGATCGCGTTTGTCGGCACCCTCACGGCGCGCCTCGGCATGTATCAGCTTGACGAGCGCCTTGTCGTCCACGGTCTCGCCGCGACGCAGAGCCTCGAGTATGTTCAAGATAATCTGTTCCATGCCCCCATTGTAAAGGCAAAGGCGCCGAAACCCGTCGCGGCTCCGGCGCCTTCATCAAAGAGCACGCCTATATGTACCGATCTCCGAAAACCGCGTGTCACTCCGGATCAAACGACATGTCACCCGAACCGACCTCAAAACGATACGTGGCAGACTTATCCCCGTTGTCGAATTCAAGATTCAAAATGGTCTCGCCGTCGTAGCCAAGCGGAAGGAAATCGCTCTCGAAGTCGCCGCTGCCCAAGGTGACGCTCGCCTTAAAGCCCGTCGAGTTCGGAACCGTCATCTCCACATCGCCCGAGCCCACACTCACGTCCATCGACTTCGCGGGGGCCTGGTAAAGCTCGAACGTCGCATCGCCCAAACCGACCTCAGCATTCAGAGTGTCGGTCACGGCGCCCGCAAACGCGACGTCTCCCGAATCCAATGTCAAATCAAAGTCGTGGCACGCAATGTCCGCGACCGTCAGGTCTCCCAACCCCACGTTTGCCGTAATGCCCATCATGTTATCGGCAAGCTCACGCGGCAGTTCAATGGTGACCTTACGGTCAAGGGCGCGCTCGTCATCGCAGTCGAACTGGCTAATCTTAAGTGTAGAGCCCTCGATCTTGACCAGATTCTGAGTGGCGGCATCGGAAGCAGACACCCCCTTTGTAACGTGCCCGCTTTCGATGACACGTACCGGTCCGCCAGAGACACGTTTAACCTCGACCGTCCCCGACGTCACATCCAAGTCGAGCGATTGGAACGCGTCTTCGTCAAAGGTCACACTCGAAAGTTGCTGAGGCCGAGCGGAATAGTTACCGCTATTCAAGGAATCGTCCTCGTCAAACATATCGTCAAAATCAGACAAATGGCCAGATAGAATACCGGTCGTACGCACCATATCGGAATGAGCCAATAGCCGCGAAATGCCAAAGACAAGCCCAATGATGAGCACAAACGCTCCGACGCCAACGCCCAAGCGTACCTTGGATTCATGCGAAAGCTTCATCATTCATCACCCTCTTTGGCAATCGGCTCAGCGGTGGTCGCGGTAGCCACGTCAGTATCAACCGCAGCGGAAACATTCCGAGCCCTAGCCGTCACCGGTGCCGGACCAACCTGAATATCCCCGCGTGACCAATCACCATCGAGCGCACGCGCCACCCAGTGATAGATGGGAATCGTAAAGAAGATGAGCGCAGCAAAGGGGCCGGCACCAAACGGGAACATCAGCAAAAAGAACAGCAGCCAACACACAGCCCAATACGGGAACGACTGGAACGGGCCCTTCACCGGAATCGAGCCAACTGCGCCGCCACTCGTCGCCTGCGCCGTAGCAGCATTGGCGGCCTGCGCACTCCAGCTTGCCGCTTGTGCCGCCTTGGCCGCAGCATCACTCGCCTGCGTTGCCGCCTCGGTGGCGCGTGCCGCCGCCTCATGGGTGCGGGCGCGCTCCGCGGCCTCGGCCTCGCGCTGACGGGCGCGGTCCTCGTTCTCAAACTCGATATCGTCCTCGATCTCATCGCTCGGATTGAGGAGCTCGTCCAGGCTCACGCCATAGAGTTTGGCGAGCGAGATCAGGTTCTCGGTATCGGGCGAGCTCTCCGCGCGCTCCCATTTACTGACCGCTTGGCGCGACAGTCCCAGCTTTCGCGCCAGCCCTTCTTGGCTAAAGCCTTTGCTGCGGCGAAGGTCGGCGAGCCGCTGCGCAGTTTCTACATTCATGGTTCCTCCTATGTGATGCCAGCCGTGCCGCCGGACCGTTTTTGTTCTTAAGGCGCCTTGCACAGTTAAAAATCTATCCGCCACCGCCAAAAGCATGCCACCTATTCTAGTGAGATTTTTGACAACCGGCGGTTGCGGGTGCATATGAGCTGCGGAAATGTGTCCAAACAAAGCAATGGCACCTAGCTTGGTTGTCCCCGTTGCGGCGTTAACGGTAGTATGGTCGTACTGTTTATTCCGCACCGCCAACGGAGGGAGTCCCGCGCCGTGAACCGCGATTTCGCCTCATCGCTCATCCAGCTCAACAACACGTTCTATCGCGAGCACTCCGCCTCCTTCTCCGATACGCGCCAGGCCCCGTGGCCCGGCTGGGTGCGCACCATGGACATCGCGCTCGAGCAGCTCGACGTCGCCACAATCGAGCATCCCGTCCGCGTCTTTGACCTTGCCTGCGGCAATATGCGATTCGAGAACTTTGCCGCCGGCGGCGCACTTGCCGCCAAGGGCGTCGACGGCGCAAACTCCTCGGCAGATGTCAGCTGCCCGTTTGAGTTCTATGGCGTCGACTCGTGCCAAGACCTGGCTATCGATGCACGCGGTCACGCTCTGCGCATTCCCAACCTGCACTTCCAGGAACTCGACGTGCTCGATGCCCTCATGAAGCTCAACCCCGCCGAGGCGCCCGACGCGCTTTTCGACGCCCCGCTCGCCGACATCTCGGTCTGTTTTGGCTTTATGCACCACGTGCCGTCGTGCGAGTACCGCGTACGCGTGCTCGACGCCCTGGTGCGGCAGACGCGCCCGGGCGGCATCATCGCCATTAGCTTTTGGGAGTTTATGAACGACGAGCGCATGGCGCGCAAGGCCGTTCGCGCCGAGGCCCGCGCCGAGCTCACCCCGCCGTTTGAGGGTTACGATTCCGCGCAGTTTGAAGCCGGCGACCACCTCATTGGCTGGCAAAACGACCGCCACGCCTACCGCTATTGCCATCACTTTGACGATCAGCAGATCACCGACCTGGTGCGCGGCGTTCGCACGTTCTACAAGAGTGGCGAGGTCCCCGTACGCGAGCTTGAGCGCTTCCATGCCGACGGTCGCAGTTGCGAGCTCAACCGCTACGTGATTCTCAAGCGCCTGTAGGCGCCGACGACTCGCCGTCGAGCCGCACTGCATCTGTCGGGCAAGCTATGCCTACCCTTTTTTCAACCCATTGATGGAACGCGCAGCTATGCGTTCCATACTTATGACCAAGGAGCCTCATGGGAGCCGTCCACGTTCGCACGCCTAAGAACTTTGTGCTCGAAGAGCGCCTGGAGCGCTACGCCGATGCGATTGAGACGAACCCTGAAATCTATGCCGGAGATTGGCGCGAGGCCTGTGCGCCCGCAGGCAGCAAGTCTTTCGAACACCTTCACCTGGATCTTGGCTGCGGCAAGGGAACGTACCTTGTAGAGCGCGCGGCCCACGAGCCAAACACGCTCTTTATCGGCATGGACCAGGAGCCCATCTGCATCGCCTATGCCGCACAGAAAATCTGCGAGCAGGAACTGACCAACGCACTCGTCCTGCCCCGAGGCGCCGCATCGTTGCCGCAGCTGTTTGCCACAGGCGAGCTCGATGCCATCACCATCAACTTTCCCACGCCGCAGCCTAAGGCCAAGTACGCCAAAAAACGACTCGTCCATGTCGACCATCTGATGCTCTACCGCCCGCTTTTTTCAGCCGGCGCCACCGTCACGCTGCGCACCGACAGCAAGCCATTGCGCGACTACGCCCTGGGGCAGTTTGCCGCGGCCGGCTACGACACACTTTGGGTAAGTGACGACGTTCGCCGCGACCATCCCGAGCATCCCGAGACCGAATACGAGCGCCGCACGCGCGAGATGGGTGCCGCCGTCTATGGCATTTGCGCCACTCCCGACGCGCTGCCCAGCGACGAACAGCTCACGGCGGGGCGCGCGCAGGAGCAAAGCCTTGCGTGCTACCTGCCCGACAATCTCGATGAGCTCACCTACGTGCCCCTCGGCATGGAAGAGGCCGTCGAGAACTTTAAAAACCGCGCCCGCAAGGGCAAGAAGCGCTTACCGCAGGAGTCCCAGGGGCCTCTGATGGTCGCGGCTTCGGCAAACAAGCGCAAATAGACGCCAGCAAACGACCCTCAAATCTAAGTGAGTAGACTTTTTTGCAATAGCCAAGCACAACTCGCATAACCAATACTAAAACCGCAGGTAGAGCCTTTGCACAAAAGCCATGTGCTCGCAATATTGCAAAAAGTCTACTCACTTAGCTGGCAACTGCACCAAACAGCTGGGCAGAACGCCCATTTCCTGCATTTTCTTGCCTGCGAACGCATCGATGCGACGCTACGCCATAATAGCTGGCGGACAATCGCGAGAGAAAGCAAACACATGGCACAGACCACAACAGATACCGCCGCCAGCACCGTCTCCGGTGCCGGCGCCGCCAGCTCGTTCTCGGGCGGCACGGGAACCGAAGCCGAGTTTGGCTCGCTCGGCGCGCTCTCTCCCACCTGGTGGGAGCCCGAGGACGGCAGCGAGCCCGAACCATGGCTCACGCCCGATCAGGCCTTCGAACGCTTCTTTGAATGGACGAGCGACCGTGGCATTGAGCTGTGGGATCACCAAGAAGAGGCCCTCATGGACCTGGCCGCCGGCGATCACGTCATTTTAGGCACACCGACCGGATCGGGTAAATCGCTCGTCGCGCTGGGCATGCTCTTTATGGGCATGGCTCAGGGCAAGCGCTGCTATTACACGGCCCCCATCAAAGCCCTGGTCAGCGAAAAGTTCTTCGACCTGGTACAGGTACTCGGCCGCGATAACGTCGGCATGATCACCGGCGATACGCATATCAATACCAAGGCGCCCGTCATCTGCTGCACAGCCGAAATCCTTGCCAACGATGCGCTGCGCGAGGGCGAGGGCGCCGACGTGGGCTGCGTGGCCATGGACGAGTTCCACTACTTTGCCGACCCTGACCGCGGCTGGGCCTGGCAGGTACCGCTGCTCACCCTGCCCCACACGCAGTTTATGCTCATGAGCGCCACGCTCGGCGATGTCACCGCCATCGCTGCCTCGCTCGAGGAGCACACCGGCGCTGCTTGCGACTTGGTTGTCGATGCCCCGCGTCCTGTTCCGCTGAGCTACGACTATGTGACGACCTCCCTCGAGGGCACGGTCGAGCTCGCCATGCGCCGTGGCGAGGCCCCGCTCTATATCGTGCACTTTAGCCAGGATGCCGCCCTTGCGACGGCACAGTCGCTCGCCAATTTTGGCATCGCCAGCAAGGAGCAGCGCGAGGCCATTAAGGAAGCGGCAAAGGGAACGAGCTTCTCCACGGCCTTTGGCAAGATTCTCAAGCGCCTGCTTGGATGCGGCGTCGGCGTGCACCATGCTGGCATGTTGCCGCGCTATCGCCTGCTGGTCGAGCGCTTGGCGCAGCAGGGCCTGCTGCCCGTCATCTGCGGTACCGATACGCTCGGCGTCGGCATCAACGTACCCATCCACACCGTGGTGCTCACCGCGCTCACCAAGTTCGATGGTTACAAAATGCGTCGTCTGCGCGCCCGCGAGTTCCATCAAATTGCCGGTCGCGCCGGTCGCTCGGGCTTCGATACCGAGGGCATGGTAATCGCCGAGGCACCCGAGCACGAGATCGAGAATGCCAAGCTTATGGCCAAGGCGGGCGACGACCCCAAAAAACTCCGTAAGATTAAAAAGAAAAAGGCCCCCGAGGGCTTTGTCTCATGGAACAAGCAAACTTTTGAGCGCCTGATCGAGACGCCACCCGAAACACTCAAGCCACGCCTGCGCATCACGCACTCTATGGTGATTAGTGTGGTCGAGCAGGGCGGCAATGCCCGAGCCCGCGTACATGACCTCATCGAGACAAGCCTGCAGACCCCCGAAGAAAAGGCCAAGCTTGAGGTTCGCGCCGACGAGATCTTCGCCACGCTCATCGACTCCGGCGTCGTCGTGCGCACCGAGGTGCCGCCCGCACCCGACGCTCCGGCTGACGCCGCGCCGGACATCGACTACGCGCTGACGGTCGACCTGCCCGAGGACTTTGCGCTCGACCAGCCGCTCTCGCCGTTTTTGCTTGCCGCGCTGGAGCTGCTCGACCCCGAAAGTGAGACCTATACCATGGACCTCATCTCGATGGTCGAGGCCACGCTCGAGGACCCCAAGCAGGTATTGCGTGCACAGGAGCGCGCCGCACGCGATCGCGCTATGGCCGAGATGAAGGCCGACGGCATCGAGTATGAGGAACGCTTGGAGCGCATTCAAGACGTCACGTACGAAAAGCCGCTCGAGGATTTGCTCGACGCCGCTTTTGACAAGTACTGCCAGGAAGTGCCCTGGGCAAACGACTACCAGCTCTCTCCCAAGAGTGTCCTGCGCGATATGCTGGAAAGCGCGAGCGATTTTAAGGGTTACATTCAAAAGCTCGGCATCGCCCGCTCCGAGGGCATTTTGCTTCGCTACCTGGCAGAGGCCTACCGTTCGCTCGACCGCACCGTACCCATCGAGAAGCGCGACGAGCGCCTGCGCGACATTATCTCGTGGCTGGGCTTTGTGGTGCGCTCGGTGGACTCGAGCCTGGTGGACGAGTGGGAGAACGCCGGCAACCCTGCAGCCCTCGATGCCGCGCCGCCACAGGGCATCGACGAGGTCGTGGCGGACCGCCGCGGCTGCACGCTGCTGGTGCGCAATGCACTCTTCCGCCGCGTGACCCTTGCCGCCCGTGAGCACGTTCGCTACCTGGGCGAGCTCGACGACGACTGGGGCATGAGCGAGATCCGCTGGCAAAAGGCCCTCGATGCCTACCATGAGCAGCACGAGGAAATCCTCACCGACGGAGATGCCCGCAGCGCCGCGATGTTTTCCATCGATGAGTCCGACGAGAAGACCACGCACGTATGGCACGTGCACCAGATCTTTGCCGACGAGGACGGCGACCACGACTTTGGCATCATGGGCGATGTCGATCTGGACGCCACGCAAGACGGCGGTGAAGTCATCTTCAAAAACTACCGCGTCGGCTTTATCGAAGACCTGCTCGAGGACTAGTCGAACATACTGGAACGAAACGAAGCGGGGCCGTTGGCAATATCGCCAGCGGCCCCGTTTTTGCACTATACGCTATGCCTTACTCGGTATCCTCGACCTCATACGAATCCGCCTCGGCTGGCTCATCGTTTGTCTCTGGCGCAGCCCCGCGCGCCTCATCAAACGCCGCCTTCATGGTCTTGTTGCCCCACGTGAGCTTGCGAATGGTAAGATCGTCGGCCTTCTTGTTGGCTAGGCGCAGATTGTTCTCGGAGGACAGCAATGCCTCCTTGGTTTTCTGCAGATGGCTAATCGTCTTGTCGATCTCATCGATTGCCGTTTGGAACTTGCGGCTCGCGATCTCGTAGTTGCGACCGAAATCATTCTTGAACTTCTCCATCTTGGCTTCGAAGTTCGTGACGTCGATATTCTGCTGTTTGTACTCCGCTAGCTCCTGCTTATAGCGCAGTGAGCCCATGGCGGCGTTGCGAAGGAGCGTGATCATGGGAATGAAAAACTGCGGGCGAATCACGTACATCTTCTCGTAGCGATAGCTCACGTCGACTATCCCTACGTTATAGAGCTCGCTCTCGGGCTCGAGCAGCGTGCAGAGCACCGCGTACTCACAGCCTTTCTGGCGACGATCGTGATCGAGTTTCTTAAAGAAGTCCTCGTTTTTATGCTTGGTCGCAGTCTCGTCGTTCTCGTTTTTCATCTCGAACATAATCGAAATGACCTCGTTGCCGCTCGCGTCGCACTCACGGAAGATAAAGTCGCCCTTGGTACCCTCGGACGCATCGTTATCCTTCTCGAAGTACGCGTTGGGAAATGCCGTCATGCGCAGACGGTTAAACTCGGTTTCGCAATGCTGCTCGAGCGACTCGCCCACCATCTTGGTGGACAGACGGACCTTCATGTCCTTAAGGCGCTCGATCTCTTCATCCTTGTAGCGAATCAGGTCATCGCTCGCGCGCTTGGCCTGCGCAAGCTCGAGCTCGTGTGCCGCCTTGGCCTGTTCCTCGCGAGAATCGCGCACCGCCAGCTCGCTCGTCAGTTTGGCACGCGCCTCATCGCGCTCTCGCTCCGCCGCGGCGACCGCCTTCGACAGCTCCATTTTTGCAGAAAGTTCTTGCTCACGAAGCTGTGCACGAAGGCCCTCGGCCTCGCGCTCAGACTGAGCCTTTGCGGCGGAAAACTTCTCTTGTACCTTCGCACGATAGTCAGCAAGCGCGCGTTCGGCCTCGCTGCGAGCGGCATCGAGCTCACGCTGCGACTCTGCCGCGGCAGCGGCAAGCGCCATCTCCTGGGCCTTGTCCGCAGCGGCAAGCCTGGCCTGCAGCTCGGCAATCTGAGCATCACGTGCAGCTAAATCGTTTTGAGCGGCATTGCGCGCCGCCGACTCGACGAGCTTGGCTTCGTCATCTTTGCGCTCCAGCTGCGCACGCAAATTGTCGATCTCGCGCTGGAGTTCGGCATTCTCCTTTTGAGCGTTGGCTCGTGCCTCTACCGCCGCGCGCTGGCTTGCACTCTCGCGCTCTGCGGCAGCGCCCTCGAGCTTGGCGCGCAGCTCGGCGAGCTCAGCATCGCGCTTGGCAACCTCTTGTGCCAGCTGTTGAGCTGCAGCGTTCTTCTGCTCGGTAAGCTGAGCGTTGCGCTGGGACTCTGCCTCCTGCAAAGCGGCAGCCGATCGTGAACGTTCAAGCTCCAGCGCTTGCTCGCCCTCGCGCTGGACCGCCTTCACACGCTCATCCAGGTCGCGCGAAAACTCGGCATCGCGCACTTGCTTGACGATATCCGCATAGCCGGACGCGTCGACCTTAAAAACTTCGCCGCAATGTGGGCACTTAATCTCGTTCATAGCAGCTCCTCGATAGACGCAAATTTCAACCGCCTACACTCTACCGCGCCGCACGGACAAAAAAGGTGCCCCCACCATAATGGCAACGGCGCCAGAACCGCCACAAAGGTGCCCGTCCCCTTTGTGGCGGTTTGTGTAACGGTTCGAGAATTACAATCCAAAGAAGCCTAGGATTTGGTCACGGCTTACGGGCTTGTACTCGTTGGCATCGAGGCCGACATCGTAGCGAAAGATAGGACGTTCGCGATCGCGGTTGCGCGTATTGGTGCGGTCTCCCCTGCTGTGGATATGCCCGTGCAGCATGATGGCGCCACGTGCCTTGCCATTCCAGCTGAGCATGGGGTAGTGGCTCATAACCAGACGATGACCCTTGGCATAGCCGGGGGCAATCTCCAGGTAATCACGCACGTCTTCCCAAATCTGCGGCACGTCGGGATCTTCCCAGTCGCCGTCATGGTTACCACGGATGAGCGTCACGTTCTGGCATTCGATGCGCTCGCGCAGGCGCACGGCATCCGCTAGGGGCAGACGATAGGTAAAGTCACCCAGAATATAGAGGCGGTCGTCCGCAGCCACGCACTCATTGATGACATCGATGACCTTGCGGTTCATCTCCTCAACCGAGCCAAACGGTCGGTCCATGTCGTGCAAGATATTCGTATCGCCCAGGTGCAGGTCGGCGGTAAACCACATCATCGTCTCAGTCCTCATTTCGCAACGCGTCCAACTCGTGCTAAGTATACAGACGCAGCGATGCGGCAGTTACCCAAAGAGCCCGCCAAACAGTCCGCGACGGCACTTGTCTATTTATTCGTACCTTTACCCTGGGCGTTCTTATCCTTTTGCTTTTTGCGATCCTGCTCCAGCTCATCGTCGTCGAGTAGCATATCCCACTCAAACGAATCGTCCGTCAGATCGAACAGGTCATCGTCATCAAACATGGCAGCCTCCCTTACCGATTAGCGGGCATCCACCACATAGAGCCCAACGCGCACCTGATGCCACGGGCTACGCTCGGGGGCAACCTGCTGCACGCGGGCCTCAAATACGTCCTCATGGCCGTAATACATCATCAAGGACAGCGGACCGACCTCGTTTCCCGGAACATAGCCAAGCTTGGTGTTGCCGTAGTAGATCGCAACCGCCTCGGGATCATGGGGATTATCGCGCTCGGCGCACAGCGTCAGTTTATCGCCCGCTTTAAGATCGCCCAGGACCAAAGCGCCGTCGGCATACTGAAATCCCGCAATGTGAAACGACAGAAGAACACGTGAAGGCTCGTACATAGCAACTCCCCTAACGGCCGGATAAACCGGCGCTTAACCTTACCGAGAAGTCTACGGGTCCGTACGGACACAAATTCATCCTGTCTGCGTCTTTTCGACCGTTTGTCCCTACGCCATCTGATTTTAATGCACAAACATGCGCACGAATTTGTGCTTCCGGTTTGCGTAAGGGGCATAGCGGAATGGCACGTCCAGCCACGTTGCCTTGTTCACGATGCTTTTCTTGTGGCTAAACGTATCGAAGCTCTCGCGTCCATGGTACTGCCCCATACCGCTCGCTCCCATGCCGCCAAAGCCCATATGGCTCGTAGCCAGATGCATGATCGTGTCGTTGACGCAACCGCCACCAAAGGGCACGTAACGCACAAAGCGCTGCTGAACCTCACGGTCCTGGCTAAAGATATACAGGGCCAGCGGCGTCGGACGATCCGTAATAAACGTCTCGGCCTCGTCTAGGCTCTCAAACGTCAGCACCGGCAAGATGGGACCGAAAATCTCCTCCTGCATCACGGCGTCATCGGGGGCCACGCCGTCCAAAATTGTCGGCTCAATCTTGAGCGAGGCCTCGCGCGCAGCACCTCCAAGCACGACCTTATCGGAATCGATTAGCCCATGCACGCGCGCAAAATGCTTGGCATTGACGATATGCCCGTAATCCTCGTTGTCGAGCGGATGCTCGCCAAACATACGGCGCACCTCTTCCTTGATGAGGCCCAGCAACTCGTCGTGCACGCGCGTATCGACCAGCAGGTAGTCGGGCGCCACACAGGTCTGCCCCACGTTGAGCCATTTACCAAAGGCGATACGCCGTGCCGCAACCTTCAAGTTTGCCGTCGCATCCACGATGCAGGGACTCTTTCCACCCAGCTCAAGCGTCACGGGCGTAAGGTTTTTACTTGCGCGCTCCATGACGAGCTTGCCGACCGGAACGCTACCGGTAAAGAAGATCTTGTCCCAGCACTCATCGAGCAGCGCTTCGTTCTCGGCACGCCCGCCCTCGACAACTGTCACCAGGCACGAATCAAATGCCTCTTCGCAGATCTGCTTGAGCACCGCACTCGATGCCGGAGCATAGGCGCTCGGCTTGATGACCACAGTATTGCCCGCGGCAAGGGCGCCGGCGAGCGGCTCGAGCGTTAGCAAAAACGGGTAGTTCCACGGGGCCATGATGAGCGTGACGCCATAGGGCACGGCTTGCGTTTTGCACACACTCACGGCGTTGGCAAGGTCGCACGGACGCAGGCGCGGACGACTCCATCGAGCCACATGTGCGATCTGATGACGAATCTCGGAAAGCGACGTGCCGATCTCACACATATACGCCTCATCATGCGACTTTCCCAAATCGGTCTTGAGCGCATGGGCAATATCGGCCTCGTGGGCCCGCACCGCATCGCGTAAACTCACGAGCGCACGACGTCGAGCATCGACATCAAACGTGGCGTGCGTCTTAAAGTAGACGCGCTGGTCTCCGACGATGCGCGCAATTTCCTCGGTGTTCATGGACCCTCCTAGTTCTCGCCCTCAAACATACCACCCGCGACGACCTCGTACATGCGCATCAGCTCCAAACGGTCCTTCAAAAATGGAACGGGGTACAGCGGATTGGCCTCGGCACCGGCATGCGCCGCCATCTCGGGAATCTCAGAGCGGCGAATGCCCGTCACATGTTTGGGAATGTCCAAGGCGGCGTTCATTCGATCGACCCAATCGATAAAGGCCTCGACGGCATGCGTCAGGGCGCCCATGCCCGTCTGCCCCGTAATGGAGGCGGGCAGACCGCGCGAACTCGGGGTCATGCACCGCAAAGCGCGGGATAAGCACAAAGTCGTTAATGGGGTACTTATAGTGCGTCTCGTCATCGGTGATAACCGCCGCGAGCGTGACTTCGCTTCCCGTACCGGCGGTAGTGGGAACCGCAATAAGCAGCGGCAGGAGACGGTGGACGCGCAGCAGGCCGCGCATCTTGTTGATGGGCTTGTTTGGCTGCGCGATTCGTGCTCCCACGCCCTTGGCACAGTCCATGGCCGAGCCACCGCCAAAGCCGATAATGGCCTGGCAGGCGCTCTCTCTCAGCATGCTCCAGAATGCGTGGCTCGGTATAGGGCAGCACCGGCAATGCGATGCGAAAACCGTTTGATACGTTCGGCACCAGGCGCAGCGGGCTAGATGCATAAAGGAAACTCCCTCATTTGTTGATTGGTCAACATTTGTTCGACCGATTGTACTCATCAGAGGTCGCAGGCGGCCTGCCAATCGTTAATCAATCAACATCTTCATCTCTCAAAATTGTTTTATCAAAAATCATTCCTAATAGGCTTCACATTTTGTTGCATTTATGGATAATAGAACTCGTCAAGACGCACGTCCGGAGAGGGCCCTTACGGGATCGGACAAGCGCCCCATCGCCATCCATCGAAAGGATTGAATCATGAAATTTGTTTGCCCCGTTTGCGGTTATGTGGAAGAGTTCGACGGCGACCAGCTGCCCGAGGATTTTAAGTGCCCCCAGTGCGGCGTTCCCGGTTCTCGTTTCCTGAAGCAGGAGGAGGGCAAGCTCGAGTGGGCTGCCGAGCACGTCGTGGGCGTCGCCAAGATGGAGGGCGTCTCCGAGGACATCGTTGCCGACCTGCGCGCCAACTTTGAGGGCGAGTGCTCTGAGGTCGGTATGTACCTGGCCATGGCTCGCGTCGCCCATCGCGAGGGCTATCCCGAGATCGGCCTATACTGGGAGAAGGCTGCCCACGAGGAGGCCGAGCACGCCGCCAAGTTCGCCGAGCTCCTGGGCGAAGTTGTGACCGACTCCACCAAGAAGAACCTCGAGATGCGCGTTGAGGCCGAGAACGGCGCCACCGCCGGCAAGACCGATCTTGCCAAGCGTGCCAAGGCCGCTGGCCTCGATGCCATCCACGACACCGTGCACGAGATGGCTCGCGACGAGGCCCGCCACGGCAAGGCTTTCGCCGGCCTGCTCAAGCGCTACTTTGGCTAAGCCAACCGCCTGAGAGATAATCTCTAACTTTAAAGGGCCCGAACCGCATGGTTCGGGCTTTTTTCGTGTCTCATGAACTCGTTAACGCCCTGAAATAGGGCCACTTTCGGCATCGACTTCTCGTCAAAAACTAAGTGAGTAGACTTTTTGGAACTTGCCGAGCAGACCATCCATATTGCTCTATAAAGCCGCAGGTAAATAACTTGTTGCAAAACGGCCTGGTCGCCATCACGCCAAAAGTCTACTCACTTAGATCCGCGCTGTCCACGATCGAGCTGTTTTGTGTCCAATGGACATCTTTCCGTCGATTACTCCCAATTTTGTCCAGTCAACGAATAGTTCAGACCGGAGTAATGCCTCAGCCCTTTGCTCATCCGAGCTTTTATAGCGATATTCAACATCGAGCATCCTGCATACGGCCTTAACGATCGCACGGAATCTATCCTCATCGGATATCTGTCCGTGTGTCAGGAGAAGCACGTCGTAGCCCATGGCTTGAAGCGCCGTCATGCGGTTAGCGTCACGCAAGCCATCCCCCGCGCGCCCGTGCGAGGCCTTTCCCTGACATTCAATGGCCACCTGTCGCCTCCCGTCCGGCGAGGAAAGAAGTAGATCGATATATACGCGGGTCTTTCCTACAATCGCTCGAGCACTTGTGCTTAGCACCACTTTGACATTGAGCTCTATGCCGCAAAACCCTTCACCTCCCAGGGCTCGCGGCAGTCCAAGCAACAAATACGCCTCGACCTCAAAAGGCGAAGCGGCACCCAATGGAACGAGTTGCGACACCGCCATAAATCGATTGCCGTAACGCATCCCGCAAACATCTGAACAAAAACGGTCAAGGTCCCCATCCAAAACCAAAGCGTCGCGACGCCACAAATTTGAGGCGGCGCCGCCCTCGGACGGGCAGCGCATCCAACCCAACGTTGTCGAAATCGTACCCGAATCAATTGCACGCGAAAGCTCCACCTCAAGTGCCGCCGGCAGGGCGCATACCGCAAACAAGCCGCACATCTCCGCCAATACCAGAAGAAGTTGGAGATCCGTCAGATGTCGAGACATGATAAATGCCGTCAGCAGAGGAGACGTGACCAAAAATCCATGCTCCGTTTCCAGCACGGATTCCCTGGGGAGTTCACCAAGAAACAGCCGCTGCCTAATGTTGGCAGGGCAAGTCCGTTTGTTTCTCGTCCGAACCAATGTATACAACGGAAAACCGAGCGCGACCGCAGCCGTCGGGTTGCGGACGAGGTCATATCGCTGCCGGTCTTCATCCGGCCGCGGAAGCGGAGGACACAAAGCGCGGACTTGAGGGGGCAAACGCCAGTACCTAAAAGCCGATATGTCACAAAGTAGATCCTTCATAGGCACAGGAAAGCACGAATTTCAACCCAGTCGGTCTCTCATTGGCGCGAACGCACCAAAAATGGCTGCGAACGAACTGCAAAGTTTCCAACAGCCCTCCCCAACTGGCCAAAAGCTTACCGAGAACTGGACGAAGCCCTGTTGAAAACCCCATTTTTTCTCATCCGGAAGCTTTGCACGGCAAGTGAGTAGACTTTTTGGGACATCCCGAGCAGACCGATGATCCCACTTCTCAAAACCACAGGTAGATAGCTTGTTACAAAACTGTCTGGTCGCCAAAGTGCCAAAAGTCTACTCACTTAGGTTACAGAGTGCCCCATTAGCTGCGATTCCAGGGTATTAAGCACCTCCGGACTCAGGTCGTCATACTGGACAAGAATTTGAGTTGAGTTTTCAGGGACAGATGCGCCATCGGCGCACCAATAACAGTTACTGATATCGATAAAAGGGATGCTCGAGCGCGTGAGGGCCTGCGCAAAAGAGCTTCCGCCCGTTCCCCGCTCCGCAACCACGGTGCAGTAAAGGCCTGCGTCTGCATGCTCGATCGAAACCTCTCCTGCTGTAAACGCATTCCGTACAAGCGCCGCCAGGCCATCACGCGCCTCACGAGCACGAACGCGCACGCGGTTCACATGTCGCTCGTAATCACCCGATTCCAGCAAACGAGCCAAAGCGACCTGGTCGACAGAGCTCACCGACGAGGCGTAGAAACCAAGGTTGCACCTAAACCGCTCCATCAGCTCATCGGGCAACACCATGTACGCTAGACGCAACGCCGATGAAAGGCTCTTCGAAAACGTGTTGGTGTAGATAACCGATTGAGCGGCATCGATCGAAGCAAGCGCGGGAATCGGCTTGCCGGCCAGACGAAACTCGCAATCAAAGTCATCTTCGATGAGATATCGACCTGGTCGCTCGGCGGCCCAGCTCAGCAGCGCATAGCGACGCGCAATGCTCGTCACAAGGCCGGTCGGATACTGATGGGACGGCATCAGGTGAAGGACATCGGTCCCCGTTTTCTGCAGAGCGCTCAAGTCTACGCCCTCATCATCCAACGGGATATGTCGAACTTTGCAACCCATAGCCTGATAGATGCGCGTTAGGCGCAAATAGCCCGGGTCCTCAACGGCATACACCTTGTCGGCGCCAAGCAACTGAACCAACATGGTATCGAGCAGCTGGGCGCCTGCGCCGATAACAACGTTGTTGGGGTCGACATTCATGCCCCTTGTCCCGCGCAGATGGTGGGCAATTGCGCGTCGTAGCCGAGTGGTGCCCTGTGCCGGCGCGGTCGAAAAGATTTCGCGCTCGTCTTCGGATGCCAGCGTCGCCCGCAGCGCGCTTTGCCAAAGCCGCGCCGCCTCCAAAGCAGAAGGAGAAAGTGCATCGAATCGCTCGACCTGTCCGTTGAAATCATGCGCGCCGGAACCCGCAGAGACGGCATCCCGGGCGATGCCCTCTGCAGCCGAAGCCAAAACCGGTGCATCCGGAAGCTCGCAAGCGTAGTAGCCACGACGCGGCATTGAGCAAATATAGCCCTCGGCAAGTAACTGGCTATATGCATTCTCGATGGTAATGACACTGATTCCCAGATGATTGGCAAAGGCGCGCTTAGACGGAAGATGCTCCCCCGCCGCAATGCGTCCAGCAACGATATCATCTCGAATTTGCTGGTAAATATACTCATAGAGCGATGCTTCGCCACGTTTTTCCAAATTGTAGTCAAGCATGAGTTTATCACCTGACCTTATTGAGTCATTCAATCTGGTATTAGTCTGGCCTTATTATTATCTCTAAAACTGAGTATTTCGCCATACCCAGCTCCCCGATAGGATGTTCCGTCAAGCAATGCACATGCCAACCAAGGGAGCAACCATGGCAGAACAGACCAGCAAGGCAGATCGCGTCAAACTCAATCGCGAGCTCGCGCAGATGCTCAAGGGCGGCGTCATCATGGACGTCACCACGCCCGAGCAGGCACGCATCGCCGAAGAGGCGGGCGCCTGCGCCGTCATGGCACTCGAGCGCATCCCGGCCGACATCCGTGCCGCAGGCGGCGTTTCGCGCATGAGCGACCCCAAGATGATCAAGGGTATCCAAGAGGCCGTCTCCATCCCCGTTATGGCCAAGTGCCGCATCGGCCACATTGTCGAGGCGCAGGTCCTGCAGGCCATCGAGATCGATTACATCGACGAGTCCGAGGTTCTCTCCCCTGCCGACGACGTCTATCACATCGACAAGACCCAGTTTGACGTGCCGTTTGTCTGCGGCGCCCGCGATCTGGGCGAGGCGCTGCGCCGTGTTGCCGAGGGCGCCACGATGATTCGCACCAAGGGTGAGCCGGGTACGGGCGATGTCGTCCAGGCCGTGCGTCACATGCGCAAGATCCAAAAGCAGATCCGCGACGTTGTTGCCCTGCGCGACGACGAGCTCTTTGAGGCAGCCAAGCAACTGCAGGTTCCGGTCGAGCTGGTCCGCGAGGTCCATGCCACGGGCAAGCTTCCCGTCGTGAACTTTGCCGCCGGCGGCGTAGCGACTCCCGCCGACGCCGCGCTGATGATGCAGCTGGGCGCCGAGGGCGTCTTTGTGGGATCGGGCATCTTTAAGAGCGGCAACCCGGCCAAGCGCGCCTCCGCCATCGTCAAGGCCGTGGCAAACTTCACCGATGCCAAACTCATCGCCGAGCTTTCGGAGGACCTGGGCGAGGCCATGGTGGGCATCAACGCCGACGAGATCGAGATTATCATGGAGGAGCGCGGGCGCTAGTCCGGCAGAAAGGATCGCCCATGAGCGATTATGCAGACCAAACGGTCGCCGTGCTGGCGGTCCAAGGCGCTTTTGCCGAGCACGAAGCAAGACTATCCGAGCTGGGCGCACACTGTATTGAGCTGAGGCAGGCGGCCGATTTGCAGCAGAACTTTGACCGTCTGGTACTTCCCGGCGGCGAGTCCACCGTTCAGGGCAAGCTACTTGCCGAACTCGATATGCTCGAGGATCTTCGTACCCGCATTGTTGAAGGCATGCCTGTACTGGGAACTTGCGCCGGTCTGATTCTGTTGGCGCGCGACCTTGCCGCCCACGATGACAAGGGAACACCGCGCTTGGCGACCATGGATATACTCGTTGAGCGCAATGCCTATGGCAGGCAGCTCGGCAGTTTTCGCACCAAGGGGCAGGTAGGCGGTATCGACAGTGAAGTGCCGTTAACGTTTATCCGTGCACCCCGCATCGTCGAGGTGCACGGCAATGCCGAGGCCTTAGCGAAAGTCGACGGACGAATCATCGCCGCGCGCCAGGGCAACCAGCTCGGCGTAACCTTCCACCCCGAGCTCGACGACGACACCCGCCTCCACGAACTGTTCCTACAAATGTAGGCAGATAACAAACGAACGTGGTTTTTCGGACGCATAGCAAATGAGAGTGGAAATCCCCCACTTTGAGCTTGGATGCAGGCTCAAACCGGGAGATTATCCACTCTCATGCTATGTAGTCGTTGGGGACGTTCTCAAACGACTAGTCAAACAAGAACGTCCCCAACGACTACATTGCGATAGACGGCCACGTTTGCCCAGATAATACCGACCAAAATAAACCTGTCCCTTTTTGGCAGGTTTGGATCAAGGCAACGCCGATGTTTTGGCGACGA
>NZ_JBNPNG010000014.1:0-49855 GCF_050314535.1 Collinsella sp. SGI.095 | reverse complement strand
ACTTCGCCAAAACATTGGCGTTGCCGTGGTTCAACCTGCCAAAAAGGGACAGGTTTATTTTGGCAGGTTTTATCTGGGCAAACGTTGTTGGTGCAATGGAGACTGCTTTATATGCACCAAGTTGGTGCAAAGTAGCCTGGCCCCTTTGCACCAATCAAAACGTTGCGGTGAGTGTTTTTTGGCAGCTGGTTTACTTGCTCGCGAACAGCCAGATCAGGACGATCACGAGGATTACGGTGACAATGCAGACGATTGCGCCGGTGAATTTGACGCGTGAGTCGCGGGTGCGCTCGCGCACGTCGTTCTCGGCGGCTTCGAGCTGAGCCACTTCGCGCTCGGTTTCGGCACGCTCGTCCTTATCGCGAGCCAGGGAGCCCGCGAGCGATTCGGTGATCTCGGGATGGTTGTGCACCTCGGTCGCCTGCTCGATGATCGACTGCGCATGCGCGACGTCCGCCTGGGCATTGGCGATAGCCTGCTCTTGCTCTTGACGCGCTTTGTCCTCGGTGACGATCTTCTCGCGTAATTCGCGCTGGCGCGTTGCAGCGGCCGCCTTTGCGGTCTGCAGCTCGTCGCGCGCGGCATCGGCCTCGGCCGTCACGGCCTGATGGGCGCGCTTGGCGTCGGCGATGGGGGCTTGCGCCTGCTCGACGGCGTGCTCGGCGGCTGCGAGCGAGTGCTCAAGATCGGCGGTGATGCGCGGGACATCTTCCTCGGCTTTACGAAGGGCATCAGCCGTGTCGGAGATCTGCATCGAAAGCTCGCTGGTGCGCACCGTATAGTTGGCGGGATTTGCCGAGGGATTGCGCTGCAGCTCGGCATACTCACGGCGCAACGTTTCGAGTTGAGCGCGCGTGGCGTCGACGGTTTGCTGCGCTGCGGCAACGCCGGCGTCGCGCTCGGCCTGTACCTTGTCGCGGATGCGCTTGGAGTCCTCGAGACGTCGTACGAGGCGGTTACCGGTCTCGCGCGAGCTGGCTTCGCGCGCCTCTACGGCATCGAGTGCGGCTTTGAGACGCCGCTCGGTGGCGTCGTCCTCTTCTTTTATTTGTTCGAGCTGCGCTTTGAGCTCTGTTGTCTTGGCGGCATGGGTATCGCGGCCGATTTCTGCCGCCGCAGCGGTCTTTTGAGCCGTGGCGATTGCCTGGCGCTGCTCGGCGACGATTTGGTCGTAGCGGCCTGCGATATCCTGGCGCGTCTCGAGCTCCTCGCCTTGATCGGCGATGCGCTGATCAAGTTCGGCCAGGTGGGCACGAGCATCCGCGAGCGCCTTCTTTGCGGCGTTCATCTCGCGCATGGCAGAGGCGCCCTGGGCGATAAAAGTGCCTACGGCGTTTGCTGTATTTGAGACGGCGGTTCCCAGATCGCGGCTGGCTGCAGGGGCGTGTGGAGCGGTCGGGTGACCGGCGTCGGCCGTACCCGCATCGGGCGCCTGCGACGTGGCGATATTGCCGGTGCCACCCTCGATCACGGAAAAGCCGGCAGTGTGCGGGTCAACTGCATCTGCGCCAATTGTAGGGTGCTCGAGCTGTAAGAACGAAGGTACGGTGCTGCCTTGGTCGGCAACGGGGGTCTCGCCAGGCACGAAGGTCGATGCGGCCTCGGCGGCCTTCTCTTCTTCGGCGTCCACATCGGCGTCAGCCACGGCGTCTTTCATCGCTTTGACGGCATCCATCATGGAGTCCATGACGGCATCGAGCTCTTCTTCCGAAGATATCTCGATGGGGCCTGCCGCCTGTGACGCGGGGTCCGCGTCGGGCTCGGTGTCGTTCGACTCCAGTTGCTCGCCTTCGTCATGCTCGACAGTATCGCCTGTGTCTGTTGCCTTATCCGCAGCGGCGTGCGCATCTTCGGCGGATGCATCGACGGAAGCGGCGACGCAGGTAGGAGTGCTGCAGTCGTCGGCGACGTCTGCGGAATCATCAATATGCTGCTGAGTCTGGGGGTCCAGCTCGTCTGTCATAGGCATGTGCTCCTCATCGTTGTTTGTCACCCTATGATAAAGTTTCGCTCCGGCATCCCGCGCGCCGCAGCAAAGTTTCAAAACGTGTTCGATGGCTCGCTTGGATAGCAAAAATTTGGCCGCTCTATTCAGTTTGCGCTTGACATTCCCTTCTCCGAAAGACGTTATGCTGTTCACCTGCCGCGGTCTTTATAATGGTTTGCGTATGAACCGCAACCAAGGAGTTCCAGTTTATGGACCAGAGCCTATTTAAATTCGACCTGATCGCCGAGGATCCGACGACGCATGCGCGTGCCGGCGTGCTGCACACCCCGCACGGCGACATCGAGACGCCGATCTTTATGCCCGTGGGCACCAAGGCAAACGTCAAGGGCATCCCTACCGAGACCGTCAAGCAGCTCGGCGCCCAGATCGTGCTCGCCAATACCTATCATCTGTCCATGCGCCCCGGCGAGGATACCATCGCCGAGTTGGGTGGCCTGCACAAGTTTATGAACTGGCATGGCCCCATCCTCACTGATTCCGGCGGTTTCCAGGTGTTCAGCCACAACGACGCCGTCAAGCTCACCGACGAGGGCGTGCGCTTTATCGTCAACGACTACGACGGCCGCCACGTGTTTTGGACGCCCGAGGACAACATGGAAATCGCCATGAAGCTCGGCTCCGACATCTGCATGCAGCTCGACCAGTGCCCGGGCTATCCCGCCACGCGCGCCTACGTTGAGCGCGCCGTTGAGCTGTCGAGCATGTGGGCCGAGCGCTGCTATAAAGCTCATACCCGCGACGACCAGGCGCTCTTTGGCATCGTTCAGGGTGGCATGCATCTGGACCTGCGCCTGCGTTCGCTGCGCCATCTGGAGGAGTGCGGTGACTTCCCCGGTTACGGCATTGGCGGCTACTCGGTGGGCGAGGACCACGAGACCATGTTTGAGACGCTGGCACCGCTCGCGAGCGAGTACATGCCCAAAAATAAGCCGCGCTACCTGATGGGCGTCGGCAACCCGACGACGCTCGTGCGTGGTGTAGGCGTGGGCATCGACATGTTCGACTGCGTGCTGCCGACGCGCACCGGCCGCATGGGGACGGCGTTCTCGAGCGAGGGTCGCCTTAACTTCCGCAATGCCCGCTTTGCGCACGACGACGGCCCCATCGATCCCACCTGCACCTGCCCGGTGTGCACGGGCGGCTACAGCCGTGCGCTCATTCGCCACATGGTCACGCAGAAGGAGATGCTCGGCGGCATTTTGCTTTCGATGCACAACATCTACTACCTGCTCAACCTTATGCAGCGTGCCCGCCAGGCCATTATCGAGGGCCGTTACGGTGCGTTCGTGAGCGACTGGATGAACAGCCCCGCGGCAGTGGATTACTAAGAGCTGCGGGTGCGCTTGCGGGGGCGCTCGCGCGGTGTCGAGGCTACGTGCCAATCGACCGTGCGTAATCGGCGCCGGGCATCGCATGCGTCGGCATCGCTTGCACGACCTCTGACCGATGCCTTGCAAGCGTTTGATGCATCGTGGGTACCATACCGAATGGTTGATGTTCGGGCGGGTGTTTGACGCATGGCGTCGACCCCGCCCGTTTCTATTTTCGATAGGAGTATCCCATGATTAAGAATGAGAACGTCGAGGGCGAGCCGGCCTACGACGAGACGTACCGACGCGGCCCCGTGGTTATGCGCGGCCCTATGATTCCTAAGGACAACACCTACGCCAACCTGCTGGCGCCCGAGGACTCGACTGACTGGTTGCACGCCGACCCGTGGCGTGTGCTGCGCATTCAGGCCGAGTTTGTCGATGGCTTCGGCGCGCTTGCCGAGCTCGGGCCCGCGGTGACCATCTTCGGCAGTGCCCGCACGCCCAAGACCGATCCGCTCTACAAGGCGGCGCGCACGGTCGGCCGCAAGATCGCGCAGCGCGGCGTGGCGGTTATCACCGGCGGTGGTCCTGGCATTATGGAGGCGGCCAACAGGGGAGCGGCGAGCGCCAACGGCAAGTCGGTCGGCTTGGGTATTGAGCTTCCACACGAGCATGGGCTCAACAAATACGTGAACCTCGGCATGGACTTCCGTTACTTCTTTGTGCGCAAGACCATGTTTGTCAAATACAGCTCGGGCGCCATCGTGTTTCCCGGTGGCTTTGGTACGCTCGACGAGATGTTTGAGGTGCTCACGCTGGTGCAGACGCACAAGGTCAAGCGCATGCCGCTTGTTTTGGTGGGCAGCGAATACTGGCAGGGCTTGTTCGACTGGCTCAACGGCCCGGTGATGGATGCCGGCATGATCAGCCCACTCGATCCAGACCTCGTCCACATCACCGATGACCTCAACGAGGCCGTCGACATCGCCCTGAGCGGGCTGATGTAGGGTAGGTAAAATGGGACGGGGCTAAAAAGACTGGTCTGAAACGTTTGATATCAGTCTTTTTGGCCCCGTCCCAAATGAACTGCTTCTGAGTTGCGGTGGAATAGGGATTGGTTGGCGACGATGCGCTTGGCGCCACGACCCTTTTTGATCGCCTTGATCTTGCCCGATTTCCACTCCGGCGAAACGGTCAGGCGAATATTGAGCATCTGCGTGAGCTGGCCTGCACCTGGTCGAGCAGGTCTTCACCTTCGATAATCACATGAAGCGGAATCACGTAAATGCCGAGCTCTTGGGCGCGGGCGGGGGAGATGTCCGACGTGGAGTCGGTTATGATGGCAAAAGACATAATTGCACCTTTCGTTGGGGCGCGACGGCGCCGCCTTCTGAGAGCAAAGTGCGACAAGTATAGTAGAGTCGCTCTACATTGCTAGGTTCAATTGTTGAATAGTCAACAGTTTGAAGTGTCGGTGTGGAAATCTTCAACTGGGGAAGAGGGATGTCGATGGAGGCACTGGAGATATGCAAGCGGCCGGTCGTGCTGTTTGATTTTGACGGCACGGTGGCCGATACGGGCCGGGCGGTGATGACCTCGACGCGTAAAGCGCTGGCTGCGCGCGGGTTTTCTGAGGCGCAGATGGGTGACCTGCGCCGCATGATCGGGCCTCCGTTGTGGAAGAGCTTCCACGACTTTTACGGCTTCTCGCGCGAGGAGTCGCTTGTGGTGGCCGACGAGTACCGTGCCTTTTTTGATGAGCTGGGACCGGAAGAGTACCCCGTGTTCGATGGAATTCCCGAACTGCTCGATGGCCTGGCCGCCCAGGGGCATCACTTGGCCGTGGCGACGTCGCGCATGGAGGCAAAGTGCATCGACATGGTGGGCGAGCTGGGGCTTTCGCAGTTTGAGGCGGTGGTCGGTATGAATCCGCCGCAGGGGCGCGAGACCAAGGCCGATTCGGTTCGCGATGCCCTGGCGGCGCTCGGCGCGACGGCGGACGATGCCGTGATGATCGGCGATCGCTTTAACGATGTGGAGGGCGCGCACGCAATGGGCGTGCCGTGCATTGGCATCTATTCGGGCGCGGCGGTGCCGGGCGAGCACGAGGCGGCGGGTGCCGATGCGGTGGTGCACTCGGTGGCCGAGCTTGCTAAACTTTTTGCCATCTAATGACGTTATGCGAGGGGCGGGTGTGGCCGTCGCTCATTGGTAAGGAGGTCGTCCATGAATCAGGTGGAGCAGAGCGTTACCGAGTATGTCGACGAGATCTGGGAAGATGTCGTTGCCGATATCGAGCAGCTGGTGAGCTATCCGTCTGTGGCCGTTGCTGCCCATGCGGAGCCCGGTGCGCCGTTTGGCCGCCCGGTCCGTGATGCGCTCGATTGTGCGCTCGGCATTGCGCAAAAGCTCGGCTACCAGACGAGCGACGACGAGGGCTATGTGGGCATCGCCGACATTCCCGGCCGCGGCGATAAGCAGCTTGCGACCATCTGCCATGTGGATGTGGTGCCCGCCGGTCCCGGTTGGAACACCGACCCGTTTGCGATGGAGCGCCGCGAGGGCTGGCTGCTCGGTCGTGGCGTGATCGACGACAAGGGCCCGGCCGTGTTGTCGCTCTACGCCGGTGCCTACCTGATCAAGCACGGCATTGTGCCGCGCTATACCTTCCGCGCGCTGCTGGGCTGCGATGAGGAAGTGGGCATGTCCGACGTTCACCATTATCTGGAGAACCACGCAGACCCCGACTTTTTGTTTACGCCCGATGCCGAGTTCCCGGTCTGCAATGCCGAGAAGGGCCAGTTTGGGGCGACGTTTGTGAGCTCCAAGATTGACGGCGGGCGCATCGTATCGTGGAGCGGTGCCGAGGCGAGCAACGCCATTCCGTCGCAGTCTATCTGCGAGCTCGCGATTGCCGCCGATGAGCTGCCGGCGCCCGTTGAGAACGCCGACCGCCTGGAGATCACGGCGCTCGATAACGGGCATGCGCAGATTTTCGCCCACGGTATTGGCGGTCACGCTTCGATGCCCGAGGGAACGATCAATGCCGTCGGCCTCATCGTGGCGTATCTGCGCGAGGCCGAGGACGCGTTTGGTGCACGCGACGAGCGCCTGCTGACGCCCGCCGAGCACGAGTTTGTCAAGTTTCTGACCTTTGTACATGCGGATGCCTATGGCCACGGCCTGGGTATCGACGCGACGAGCCCGGCGTTTGGTCCGCTCACGTGCAACCCCGGTGTTATCCGTGTGATGGATGGCCATATTGAGCAGGTCATCGATGTACGTTTCCCCGACAGCACGAGCGCCGATACCATCTGCGAGCAGCTCGAGCCGCTCGTGGGCCGCTTTGGCGTGACGTGCCGTGTGGGTCGTGCAAAGGTGCCGTTCTCGGTGTCCGCCGACGATCCGGCCGTGAAGGCGCTTATTGATACCTATAACGAGTTTACGGGCAAGCATGCCGAGCCCTTTGCCATGGGCGGCGGCACGTACGCGCGCAACTTTGCCCGCGCCGTGTCGTTTGGCCCCGAGGAAACCGGCCTGGAGCTGCCCGCATGGGGCGGCCAGATGCACGGCCCCAACGAGTGCGCCAACGAGGAACAGCTCAAGCAGGCGCTCAAGATCTACATCGTGGCGATTTTGCGCTTGAATGAATTAGAGCTTTAAGGTTACGCGGTTTCCTAATCTAAGTTGCGATGGAATAGTTCCTAGAATGGGCCATTTGATGGCCAAGCAGGAACTATTTCACCGCAACTTTGTTTTTATTGGTGTAAAGGCGGGCCATGCTTGGGGGCGGGTTTGTTATTCGTTTGTAAAGCCGAGTCGCGCTCGCGGTAAGGGTCTATCAAATGCCCGTAAGAATCCGCAGTTGGCGCGGGCACCGCCCGATCGAGGCCGTATCTTTCCAAACAGCAAAGCGGGCAGGGTGCCCGCGAGTCGCATGTATGAAAGGAAGATCATGCTCGATCAGGCTTATTCTCGTCGTCAGTTCCTCGGCCTCGCTGGTGGTCTTGCGAGCTTCGTGGGCCTCGGCCTCGTTGGTTGCGGCGGCGCAGGCGCTTCCAACGCCGCCGACAAGGGCAGCGCCGCTGCCGAGTCCGTCTCCGGCGAGGTGACCTACGACGGCGCCTCCTCGTTCCAGGCTCTCGTCGAGGCCGCTGCCGAGAAGTTCATGGACGCCAACCCGGACGTCTCCGTCTCTGGCTCGGGCAACGGTTCGGGCAAGGGCCTGACCGCCGTTGCCGCCGGTACCGTCACCATCGGTAACTCCGACGTCTTCGCCGAGACCAAGCTCGAGGCCGACCAGGTCAAGAACCTCGTCGACCACGAGGTCGCCGTCGTGGGCATGGGTCCCGTCGTCTCCAAGAACGTGAAGGTCGACGACTTGTCCCTCGAGCAGCTCAAGGGCATCTTCTCCGGCCAGATCACCAACTGGAAGGAGGTCGGCGGCGACGACGCCACCATCGTCGTTCTCAACCGCAAGGCCGGCTCTGGCACCCGCGCCACCTTCGAGGCCGCCGTCTTTGGTGACGAGGCCGTCGACTTTAAGGGCGACGCCGAGCTCGACAAGTCCGGCGACGTCCAGACTCAGATGGCCAGCACCGACAACGCCATCTCCTACCTCGACTTCTCGCACTTCGACGACTCCAAGTTCAACGCCATCAAGGTCGAGGGCGTGGAGCCCAAGAGCGCAAACGTCACCGACGACTCCTTTAAGATCTGGGCGACCGAGCACATGTACTGCGCAAAGGACGCCGACGATGCCACCAAAGCCTTCTTGGAGTTCATGCTTTCCGACGACGTCCAGGGCAAGCTCGTCGAGGAGCAGGGCTTTATCCCCGTCTCTGCCATGAAGGTTGTCAAGGACGCCAGCGGCAAGGTCTCCGCTAAATAAGTAATCGCCCCGGAAAGGTTTGCAATGGCAAAACAGCTGCCAAAGCGCGACCTTGAGAACGTGGGCCTGGGCGTCACGGGCGCGTGCGTAGCGCTCGTGACGCTTGTCGTTGCCGCGCTCATCTTTATGGTCGCCCAAAAGGGCCTCTCGGCTTTTCTCAAGGACGGCGTTTCGGTCGTCGAGTTCTTTACCGGCACCAAGTGGGACCTGGCCAACACGGCCGAAAACGGCCTGCCCTATACCGGCGCCCTGCCCCTGATCGTCACCTCGTTTGCGGTCATGGTGCTCTCCACGCTTATCGCGCTGCCCATCGCCATCGGCTCTGCCATCTTTGCGGTCGAGATTAGCCCTAAGTTTGGCTCCAAGGTGTTTCAGCCGCTTATTGAGCTTTTGACCGGCATTCCCTCGGTCGTCTTTGGCCTGGTCGGCTTTCACGTGGTCGTCGGTCTTATGAAGAGCGTTTTCCACGTGAGCACGGGCCTGGGCATCTTGCCCGGCGCCATCGTGCTGGCCGTCATGATCTTGCCGACGATGACCACCCTTTCGGTCGATGGCCTGCGTGCCGTGCCCGATAGCTACCGTCAGGGTTCGCTCGCGCTGGGCTACACCCGCTGGCAGACCATCTGGCACGTGGTGCTCAAATCCGCCATGCCGTCGCTCATGACCGCGGTCATCCTTGGCATGACCCGCGCCTTTGGCGAGACGCTTGCCGTGCGCATGGTTATCGGCGGCATCGAGGCCATGCCGACGTCGCTGCTGTCGCCGGCGTCCACCATCACCACCACGCTCACCACGTCTATGGCGGTCTATGCCGAGGGCTCGGCCCAAGACGACGTCCTGTGGGCGCTCGGTCTGCTGCTGATGGGCATGAGCCTCATCTTTATCCTGATCATCCACCTTATCGGCCGCAAGGGGGCGAAGGCTCGTGGCTAGCACGCGCATTCATATCGACGAGGCGAGACTCGGGCGCGTCCAAAAGCAGGACCGCATCGCCACGGGCGTGCTGACGGCAATCGTCGCCATCGTCATGCTCATCGTCGTCTCCATGGTGGCCTATATTCTGTTCGAGGGCATCTCGACGCTGTTCCAGCCGGGATTTCTCACGCAGCCCGCGCGCGCCAACGGAACCCAGGGCGGCGTGCTCTACCAGCTGTTCGACTCGTTCTATCTGCTGTTGATCACCCTAGGTATCTCGGTGCCCATCAGCTTGGGCGGCGCGGTCTTCCTGGTTGAGTACGCGCCGGACGGCCCCATCCGCGACATCGCCTCCACCGCCATCGAGACGCTGTCCTCGCTGCCTTCCATCGTCGTCGGCATGTTCGGCTTTCTGGTGTTCTCGGTGCAGCTGGGCTGGAAGTACTCCATCATCTCCGGCGCCGTCGCGCTCACCATGTTCAACATCCCCATCCTGGTGCGCGTGATTCAACAGGCGCTCGAGGACGTGCCGCAGGCCCAGCGCGATGCGTGCCTGGCTATGGGCCTCACCCGCTGGGAGGCCACGCTGCACATCCTGATCCCCGAGGCCATGCCCGCCATCGTGACCGGTATCGTGCTTTCGGCCGGCCGTGTGTTTGGCGAGGCCGCAGCACTGCTCTTTACCTCGGGCATGAGCTCGCCGGTGCGTCTGAACTTCTTGAGCTTTAACCTGTCGAGCCCCACCTGTGCCTGGAACGTGTTCCGCCCCGGTGAGTCGCTCGCCGTGCACATCTATAAGATCTATGGCGAGGGCAGCCCCGAGGCACAGCAGATTGTTTGGGGCACCGCGGCACTGCTGATGATCTGCGTGCTGCTGTTTAACGTAGTCGCCCGTATCGTGGGCAAGCAACTGGCAAGGAGGATGACGGCCGAATGAGCGAGATAAATGCAACGCCCGCAACCGAAGCGGCCGCGTCCGAGACCCAGGACTTTTTGTCGAGCGTGGGGGAGAGCGAGAAGCGCGTGCGCGTAAGCGGCAAAGCCGTGAGCGACGAGGTCGTGCTTTCCACCAAGGATGTCAACGTGTACTATGGCGACCACCATGCGCTGCACGATACGTCGCTCGATTTTCACAAGGGCGAGATCACGGCGCTCATCGGGCCTTCGGGCTGCGGTAAGTCGACCTTTTTGCGCAGCCTCAACCTTATGAATCGCGAGATTCGCGGTTGCCGTGTGGAGGGCGAGATCAACTACCGCGGGCGCAACGTGAACACCAAGACCGAGAACACCTACGAGCTGCGTCGCTCCATTGGCATGGTGTTTCAGCAGCCCAACCCTTTCCGCAAGTCCATTCGTGACAACATCACGTTTGCGCCCAAACGCCACGGCATTACTGACCGCGACGAGCTCGATCGCATGGTCGAGGAAAGCCTGCGCGGCGCGGCGCTGTGGGACGAGGTCAAGGACAAGCTCGACAAGAGCGCCTACGCGCTTTCGGGCGGCCAGCAGCAACGCCTGTGCATTGCGCGCACGCTGGCGCTCAATCCCGATGTGATTCTGTTTGACGAGCCCTGCTCGGCGCTCGACCCCATCTCGACGCTGGCAATCGAGGACCTGATGTCATCGATTGTTGCCGACCGCGCCATCGTCATCGTGACGCACAACATGGAGCAGGCGTCGCGCGTGTCCAACCGCACGGCGTTTTTCTACATGGGCGATATGGTCGAGTACGACGAGACCGACGAGATTTTCCAACGGCCCAAGGATAAGCGGCTGAATGATTACCTCACCGGCATGTTCTCCTAGTCCGGGACATGCTTGAGGCCCGCGGCGGCCATGGTTGCCGCGGGACTGATTGGAGAGGCGGGTCATCTCTTGCGGGAGATGGCCCGCCTTTTTGTGTCGCGTGCGGCCGTTGACCTACCAAAAAGGGACAGGTTTATTTTGGCAGGTTTAACGTTTTACCACGGAGTGCCCTTGGACTGCTCTGACGTTTGCCCAGATAAAACCTGCCAAAATAAACCTGTCCCTTTTTGGTAGGTTTTGGGGTGGGGCTCGCTGCTATCATGGACAACGTTGAATTTCTACGAAGGAGCAGGGCATATGGCGATTCTTTTGGGATGCGATTCCGTCAGCCTAGAGTTTCCCACCAAGCATATTTTCGATAGCGTGACGCTCGGCGTGGGCGAGGGCGACCGTATTGGTATCGTCGGCAAAAACGGCGACGGCAAGTCGACGCTGTTGAGTGTGCTCGCCGGCACACTGGAGCCCGACGACGGCCGCGTGACGCACCGCCGCGACACCACGATTGGTTTGCTCGGCCAAAAGGACAACCTGGTCGATACCGACACCGTGCATCATGCCGTCGTCGGCGACACGCCCGAGTACGAATGGGCCTCGAGCCCGCGTACGCGCCAGATCCTGGCCGGCCTTATTAGCGATGTGCCCTGGGAGGGCACGGTGGGCGAGCTTTCGGGCGGTCAGCGCCGCCGCGTGGACCTCGCGCGCCTGCTGATCGGCGACTACGATGTGCTCATGCTCGACGAGCCCACCAACCACCTGGACATGCGCACCATCAACTGGCTCGCGCGCCACTTAAAGGCCCGCTGGCAGCGCGGCCAGGGCGCCATGCTCGTGGTCACGCACGACCGTTGGTTCTTGGACGAGGTCTGCACCAGCATGTGGGAGGTCCACGACGGCCAGGTCGACCCCTTCGAGGGCGGCTACTCCGCGTATATCCTTCAGCGCGTAGAGCGCGACCGCATGGCCGCCGTTACCGAGGAGCGCCGTCGCAACATGGCGCGCAAGGAGCTCGCGTGGCTGAGCCGCGGCGCACAGGCGCGCTCCACCAAGCCCAAGTTTCGTGTGGAGGCCGCTCGCGAGCTCATCGCCGACGTACCGCCCGTGCGCGACGAGCTGGAGCTCAAGCGCCTGGCGGTGAGTCGCCTGGGCAAGCAGGTTATCGACGTGGTCGACGTGGACGCCGGCTATGCCGATACCGACGGCGCGCCCAAGCAAGTGCTCTCCGACGTGACCTGGCTCATTGGTGCGGGCGACCGCTATGGTCTTTTGGGCGAGAACGGCGCCGGCAAGTCCACACTGCTCGATGTGATTCAGGGCAAGATCGCGCCCCTGCGCGGCCGCGTGAAGATTGGCCAGACGGTGCGCTTTGGCGTGCTGTCGCAGCAGCTCGAGGAGCTCGAGCCCTACATGGGCGACACGATCCGCGAGGTGCTCAGCAACTACAAGAAGTACTACGTTATCGATGGCAAGGAGACCTCGCCCGAGAAGCTCTGCGAGCGTCTGGGCTTTACGACGCAGCAGCTCTGGAGCCGTATCGGCGATCTTTCGGGCGGACAGCGCCGTCGCCTGTCGCTGCTGCTGACGATCCTGGACGAGCCCAATGTGCTCATCCTGGACGAGCCCGGCAACGACCTGGATACCGACATGCTGGCGATTGTCGAGGACCTGCTCGATGGTTGGCCCGGCACGTTGATTCTGGTAACGCATGACCGCTTTTTGATGGAGCGCGTGACCGACCAGCAGTGGGCGCTGCTCGACGGCCACCTGACGCACATGCCCGGCGGCGTCGACCAGTACCTGCGCCTGTGCAATGCCACCGCCGAGGGCGAGCCCGTGGGTGCGCCGAGCGCCAAGACCGGCACGTTCGACACCGGTGCCGCGGCAGCTGCGGCCGAAAAGCCCAAGGCGAGCGGTCAGCCCAATGGCCTTTCCAACGCCGAGCGCCAGAAGCTCCGCCGCGAGGTGAGCTCGCTCGAGCGCAAGATGGAGACGCAGCGCGCTCGCGTGGAGGAGGCCGAGGCCGCGATGGCTCAGGTCGACCCCACCAACTACACGGCGCTGGGCGAGCAGCAGGCAAAGATCGACGAGGCTCACGCCGCTATGGATGAGCTGGAGATGGCGTGGCTCGAGGCGAGCGAGAAGCTCGAGGGCGAGGAGTAGACGAGGATGATCAAAGCCGCGTTTTTCGATATCGACGGCACGCTACTGAGCTTTAAGACGCACCGGATTCCGGCGTCGGCGCAGCAAGTGCTCGACAGCTTTCACGAGCAGGGGATTGCGTGCGTGATCGCCACGGGCCGCCCGACCTACCAGATGCCCGATTGGCTGTTCGATCTTGGTTGGGATGCGTATATTACGCTTTCGGGCCAGCACTGCTTTGATGCCGAGGGCGTCTACCGCAGCTGTCCGATTGATCCGGAGGACGTTGCGGTGATTGTGGACCAGGTGGCCGAGGGGCGCTACGACTCGCTGTGCATGCAGGGCGAGAACTCGTTTGTGAACCGCCTGTCCGAGCGCGTGGTGACGGCCGGTAACAACGCGGGAATCGACTACCACGAGGAGCCGTTTGAGCACGCTTTTGACGCGCCGGTTTACCAGTTTTGCGCCTTTGTGGATCCTGCCGACGAGCATATAGTGACCGACGCCGTGTCGCATTCGCTCACCACGCGCTGGTGCGACCTGTTCTGCGACATTATTCCGGCCAACGGCGGCAAGGACCTGGGCGTGGCGGCGACGCTGGAGCGCCTGGGCATCGACGCGAGCGAGGCGATTGCCTTTGGCGATGGCGAGAACGACCTGTCGATGTTTGCCGCCGTGGGCACGAGCGTGGCCATGGGCAACGCGCAAGACACGGTAAAGGCTGCGGCGAGCTACGTGACGACCGCCGTGGACGACGACGGAATTTACAACGCCGCAAAGCACTTTGGGCTGCTATAGCTGCGGCTCGGCACTTGGGGACGCTCCTTTTCTGCCGGCAGTTGGGGACGCCCCTTGCGCGTTGTGTGCCGCGTCGCCCGGCCGGACAGCCACGCATGCTACAGGTTCTTGACACCCATCGCGCGCATGGCGTTCAGGATGGCGATGATCGCCACGCCCACGTCGCCAAAGACGGCGAGCCACATGTTGGCGATGCCGAGCGCCGCGAGTACCAGAATCAGCATCTTAATACCCAGTGCAAAGATGATGTTCTGCCAAACAATCGTCATGGTCTTGCGAGCCACGCGGATCGCGCGGGAAATGTTGGACGGCTTGTCGTCCATCAGCACAACGTCCGCTGCCTCGATTGCGGCGTCGGAGCCCATGGCGCCCATGGCAATGCCCACATCGGCACGGGTGAGCACGGGCGCATCGTTGATACCGTCGCCCACAAAGGCGAGCTTGCCCTTGCCCGATTCGGTTGCCAGCAATGCCTCGACGCGCTCGACCTTGTCACCTGGCAGAAGCTGCGCGTGGAACTCATCGACTCCCAGCTGATTGGCCACGGCGGCGGCCACTTCCTCGCGGTCTCCCGTGAGCATGACGGTGCGCTTGACGCCGGCGGCGTGCAGCTCGCGAATCGTTTGCTCGGCATCGGCTTTGACGGTGTCGGCAATTACGATGTGACCGGCATAGACGTCATCGACCAGCACATGGAGGATAGTGCCGACGACCTCACAGTCCGGTGTTTCAACGCCGGACGCGGCGAGCATCTTGGCGTTGCCGACGACGACGTGCTTGCCGTCGATGTTCGCCGTCACGCCATGGCCCGCTTCGTTGGTGGAGTCGCATACACGCTTGGGGTCGAGTTGGCCCTGGAAGGCGGCGCGCACCGACTGCGCGATGGGGTGGTCGGAGAACGACTCGGCGAGGGCTGCGACTTCAAGCAGCGATTGCTCGGTATAGCCGTCCTCGGGGTGCACCGCGACGACCGAGAACGTGCCGTTGGTGAGCGTGCCGGTTTTGTCGAAGACGACGGTATCCACATCGGCGAGCGCCTCGAGGTAGTTGGAGCCTTTGATGAGAACTCCCAGCTTGGACGCGCCGCCGATGCCGCCAAAGAAGCTCAGCGGCACGCTAATTACGAGTGCGCAGGGGCAGCTGACGACGAGGAAGGTCAGGCCGCGCAGGATCCAATCGGACCAGGCGCCGGTCACCAGGCCGCCGCCGAGCGCGAGCACCGCTGCCGCGCCGGTGACGGCGGGCGTGTAGACGCGGGCGAACCGTGTGATGAAGTTTTCGGTGCGTGCTTTCTTTTCGCTGGCATTCTCCACGAGCTCCAGGACGCGCGCGACGGTGGACTCGCCAAAGGGTTTGGTGGTGCGTACGCGGATAAGGCCCGTCATGTTGATGCAGCCGCTGATGATATCGTCGCCGGTCTTGGCGGTACGGGGGACCGACTCGCCGGTGAGGGCGGCGGTGTCGAGCTGGGTTACGCCCTCGACGATAACGCCGTCGATGGGCACGCGCTCGCCGGGCTTGATGACAATGACAGTGCCGACGGCGATGTCATCGGGATAGACCTGCTCGAGCGTGCCGTCAGCCTGCTCAACGTTGGCGTAATCGGGCGCGATGTCCATCATGGCGCTGATCGATTTGCGGCTCTTGCCCACGGCGTATGCCTGGAACAGCTCGCCGACCTGGTAGAACAGCATAACGGCGGCGCCTTCGGCCATGTGCGGGTCGGTATCGGGGAAGAGCACCGTGGCAAACGCGCCGATGGTCGCGACGGCCATGAGAAAGCTCTCGTCGAACGCCTTGCCGCGGCGGATGTTGCTGAATGCCTTTTGGAGCACGTCGTAGCCGGCAATCAAAAACGGCACGAGGAACAGCACAAAGCTGGCGTAGATGTTGCCTGGGGTGCCGAATGCGGCGGTGAGGGCGCCGAGCTCATCGAGGGCGTACACCACGACAAAAATACCCAGCGCTACCAGGATGCGGTTGCGTTTATGCTCGAGTGACTCTTTTTTCTTGCGCTTCTTCTTTTTCTTCTTGGGGTCGGCGGTGGCCATGACTCGTATCCTCCCATTTGAATGTATGAACACCTGCTCATATAACATCGCGACAAAGGCCGCGACAAGCGCGGCCTTGCGTATCAGCGTATGCGCAGGCTAGAGAATGATCTCGCAGTCCGGCTCGGCGTCGGCGGTGAACTCCACGACGCGATCAAGGACCTCGTCGAACTCAGCGTCGTCGGCCTCAAGCGTCAGCTTCTGAGTCATAAAGTTGACCGATACGGACTTGACTCCCTCGAGCTTGGCGAGTTCGTCCTGAAGCTCACGCGCGCAGTTGGCGCAGTCGATCTCGTCGAGCTTGAACTGCTTTTTCATGATGGGTTCCTTTCCCTGTATTTGCGGCTTGGGTGCAGACCGCGCTGGTACCGTGGTTGGTCGCTATTCGCAGATGTGGCTCATGCCTTGGTTGAGCATGGTGTAGACATGATCGTCGGCGAGCGAGTAGAGGATATTGCGCCCGTCGCGCCGGAATTTAACCAGGTGCGACTGTTTGAGCGTGCGCAGCTGGTGCGACACCGCGGACTGCGAGGTCGCAGTCGCCTCGGCGATGTCGGCCACGCAGAGTTCGCGGCCCATGAGAGCGTAGAGGATCTTGATACGCGTGGTGTCGCTGAAAACCTTGAACAAGTCGGCAAGGTCGTACAGCAGCTCCTCGTCGGGAAGGTCCTCGGGCGAGCAAGTGGTGGGGATGTCGGGCACGATGGTGGTGTCGATATCGGTCCTTATTTCATCGGCGTGTTCGCTCATTGCAATATCCTTTCATATGAACATGTGCTCATATAACTTACTTCCGAGTATATGAGCGCATGTTCATATGTCAATATAATTTGCGAAATTTTTTGCTGTCGATTGGCCCCGGAGGCGGCTAAGGGCATTGGTTGGTGCTGATAAGGCCGCCGATGCCAACGTGGGTACCCTAGCGACGTGCAAAAACGGGAGTTTTCAGCATCGACGAGGGGTTATTTATTGCATGATACGGCGTCGTTTGCCGCCACAGGGCTTTACTGGAGTGCAAATGGCAATAGATATTCCCCAGCTGTTGCCTAACTTACATCGAAAACAGCGGCTTCGGTGTAAAATGGGGCAATTCGGCCGCCCTCGGATGCTCGGCTCTGCTGAAAACTCCCGTTTTTGCACGTCGCCGGGGTACCCACCCTGTCAGTCCGCCTCAGTTCTGGCCCCGTACACCCTGCCTTCGGGTGTGGAGGTGCTTGTTTGGGCGAACTCCGGGCAATCCAGCTCGATGACTTGCATGTCGTCGATGGCCGGGACATTGTTGATCGTCGGGTCGTCCAGCGAGATGCCCTCGAGCACTGCGCGCTCGAGCTCAAGTGCATTACCCTGCGCTGCGTCTTGACGGAGGAACTCCTCAATACGCTTCTTTTCCTCGATAAATCTCCTGAGCACAAATTGTCGCAGCTCTTCTTGCTTGATTGCGAAATCTTTGGGCAGGCGCGATGGGCGAATGCCCTCCTTTCGCTGGATTGCCTCCATAACCCTGGCGAAGGCGCTGGCGTGCATAAAGGAATAGCGACTGACGGTAATGATTCCGTAGCCCATGGACGCCAGCGCGTTCTTGCGCTCTTCGTCAATGGCGCGGTCTTCTTCGGCATCGTGCTGAAATCCGTTGTATTCGATGTCGGTTCGGGACCGCTTGAGATATGCATCCATATAGAACTTTTCGCGCCGCGTGAGATTCTTTGCAGCAGCTGTGACCTTTACTTCGTAGTCGGTCTCGATCTCGCTAATGCCAAGACCGCCCTCGCGCCTGGGTAGCGTGAGCATCATGACAAACGCCGTTTCCATCGGCGATCGGCATCCGTCCCGCACGCATTGGATGGCTTTTCGGGCAAGTTCGAGGCCCTTGCAGTCGATGAGGGAGTTAAAGAAATGTTTAAGGCTCGAAGTCGAGGTGAGCGCGAAGCGCTCGGTATAGGATGTCGAGGCATCGTGCCCAAGGGAATAGGCTCCACACAGTTCGAAGTAGTACTCCACAAGTTCTCGAAAGGGAAGATAGGTTGCGGCCTGAAGCGCACAGAGTTCGACGCCGACAATATAGATGTCGTCGGCAAGCTTGATAAAGCGCGAGCCCGCGAATCGCTTGGATGATACGTGGCACTTGCAGCCCGTCATGCTGCGCACGTTTGCGCGCTCGAACACCGTTGTATCGAGCGGGGCATCGTTATCCAGAGCGACGTTGTGCCTGGCGAGCCAGTCGGCGGCAGAGTCGAGCAGATCCTTGCTGGGGCGCGCCCCGTAGATCTTGGCAGGGCTGCAGGGCTCGGTGCCAATTGCGGATACCGAGTATGCGGCTTGGTAGACCGCTTTTGCCGTGTTATGTGAAAGCACGATACTCATACAGATAGCATGGCAGACCAGGCAGCGGGGTTCGCAATGAACGCCAAGGCAAAATGTCGCGGCATAACAAAAGCTGTCCAAGCGCTTGACGCCAATGATGGAGAAAGATGCTATTTGGAGCATTATCGCAGCTCGCTGGCTACGCAGACCTCCACAACTGATGCTGATCAGCATCGTTTTGATGCAAAGGCGGCGTCAACAAAAATGTGCAATTTGGCTTGAACATGCGCAGATGAAGTTCTTGGTTATGCGGCGGCTAGACATCGGGGACTGGAGGGCCGCGTTGTACGGCGCGAAAAACGGGCCGATATCCGCTTGGACATCGGCCCGTATTGCGTCGCTTGAGAGGAGCGCCTCGGCGTGTCGCTTTTGCGCGGGGCGCTATGGTCCGGCAAGTGTTGCTCGCGAATGGCGCCTCTGCTTGGCAATCTACTTGGCAAACAGGTTCTTGAGGTTGAACTCGGCCTGCACCGTCCGGAGCATGAGGTCGGTGTCGTCGAGGCCCAGGTGCTGCTCGTTGGCGTCGGGCGCGAGGGTGCCGCGACGGCGTGCCCAGTTCTCGAGTGCGGCGGGTGCGGACTCGCGGGGGAGCGAGCGCACGTCGGCGTCCAGGCTGCGGCAGATCTGGCGCGAGTCGATGACGATAATCTTGCCGGCTCGGCGCGCCTCGGCATAGCCGTCCAGATGGATCTTGAACCAGCTGTCCTCAAAGGCGGCGTTGTGCGCCATGTACGGGTATTTCTTCATGAGCTTGAGCAGCTGCTTTTGCAGCTCCTTGTTCTCGCGGAAGGGCGTTTTGCCGTCGATGTCGTCCCAGGTGATGTGATGGATATTCGACAGCGGCACATCTTCGCCGCGGTAGATATCGGGCAGGCCGCAATAGTGTGCCTCGGCGTCGTGCGGGACGGCGTCGCTGGTGAGCTCCATGATCTCCCAGCCCACGTTGATGATGTAGCCGCGCTCGGGTGCACGGCCGGTGGTCTCGATGTCGATGCCGAGCACCGTGCCCTGGATGGGCTTGCGGGCGTACGCCACGCCGAGCGCGTCGCGGTCGCCGCGGATTTCGCGCATGACGGACGCGGCGGTGCGCTTTTGCATCTTGCCGATGGCGGCGCAGGTATCGGCGTCGGACAGGCCGCGCGAAAGCGTCACGGGCGTCACGTTGCGCAGGCGCGCCTCGCCAATCTGGTCGCATAGGTCGCGGTTGCGGTCGGCCAGGTCGCGCACGGTGGCAAAGTCGAAGCCAGGGTCGCCCTCGGCGGTAAAGTACTCGGTCTCGAGCACCTTGAGGGCCTCTTCGCCTTTTTGACGCTCGGACTCCATGGCGGCGTGATCGCCATAGATGAACATGGGGATAAACGGCTGGCGCTCGTATTCGAGTGCTTGCGAAACGTTCATATACTGCTCCTTGGACGGGCCGCGTCGTGCGGCTCGGGGTCATTGAGATGTGGCGAGATGATAGTTTACCACAGGCAACTATTGGCATCACGCCTAGGACAACTACAATACCCTAGTTGACCGCTAGGACTTTTACAATGCTGCCGAAAGACACGAAAGGTTCCATCCGTCATGGATTTGCTGATTGATATTTTGCTCGACGCCGGCAAGGACACGCTCTCGCTGGTGCCGTTCTTGTTGGTGACATATCTGGCCCTCGAGACGTTAGAGCATGTGGCAGGCGATCGCGTCAACGGCGCCATCAAGCGTGCCGGCGCCGCGGGCCCCGTGGTTGGCTCGTTGCTGGGCATGGTGCCGCAGTGTGGCTTTTCGGCGATGGCGGCAACGCTGTACGCCGGTCGCGTCGTGACGTTGGGCACCCTGGTGGCGGTGTTTCTCTCGACCTCCGACGAGATGCTGCCACTGCTACTTGCCGAGCAGGTTCCCGTGCAGACTATGGCGATGCTTTTGGCTTCGAAGGCGCTGATCGCGCTGGTCACGGGCTTTATCGTGGATGCCGCCATTCGCGGCCTGCGTCGCAACGCCCGTGCTCATGCGGCGATCCGCCGTACCGTGTTGGGAACCGCTGCCAATCCGGCGCACGTTAACTGCGCGCATGACGATCACAGCGGCGGTGACATCATCGACGAGGTGGCCGAGGCGGGCGTGAGCGCCGACCACATCCATGAGCTGTGCGAGCGCGACCATTGCGGTTGTGATGAAGACGAGGACGAGCGTGACCACGGACATGGCCACGATCACGGACACGAGGGCGAGCACGAACACCACCACGGTCACTCCCACTCACACAAAGGCGCGCCTGTCCTGTCGATTATCCGCAGCGCGATCTCGCACACCGTACAGGTTTCGGTATTCATTTTTCTGGTGACGCTGATTCTGGTCGCCGTGCTCGAGACCTTTGGCGAGTCCGCGATCGAGCAGTTCCTGCGCGGCAACGAGACGCTCGCTGTCCTGGGTTCGGCGCTTGTCGGCCTCATTCCCAACTGCTCGGCGAGCGTGGTCATTACGCAGCTGTATCTGGAAGGCGCGCTGCAGCTGGCACCGATGCTCGCCGGTACACTCATTTCTGCCGGCGTGGGTTACCTGGTACTGTTCCGCACCAACCGCAGCGCCCGGGAAAACGCCGTGTTCCTGGTCATGATGTACGTCATCGGCGCCGGCTGGGGCCTTATCCTTTCCGCCTTTGGCCTCTAAGTAGATGTTTGAGGTATCCCGTAAAAACTGGGGCATGCCTCAAACATCTACCGCCATGACCGGCGTTGGATGCGCGCCAATCGCCAAAACAAAAAGGTAGATTTTTAGGCATGTCCCAAAAATCTACCTTGGTTAGCGCAGCAGGTCGGTGAGGTTGCGCTTAAAGCGGGCGCGGTCTTCGCTGGTGAAGGCTGCCGGTCCACGGGTGCGACCGCCGGCGCGGCGCACTTTCTTTTCTTCGTGACGAATAAACAGCTGCATATCGATGGTGGCTTTGTCGTACACGCGCCCGCGCACGCCGATGGCGGCGGCATCGCGACCGAGCACCATGCTCGCCAGGCCAATGTCCTGCGTCACGACCACGTCGCCCGCCTGCAGACGCTCGATAATGGCAAAGTCGGCGCTATCGGCGCCTACGCTCACGTCGAGCGTTGTGACCCAAAAGCCACGTCGCGCGTGCTCGGCATCGCGCGGGTCGTCACGGCGAATGTGCCGCTCCAGGTTTTGCGTGCTGTTGCCGGCGACAACCACGGCAACACCCGCCCGTCGCGCGCAGTCGATCGACTCACGCGTGACCGGGCAGGCGTCGGCATCAATAAACAGCGTTCGCGGCATCTAGTGCACCAGCTTGCCAAAGCGGATAGCGCGAATAACCAGCGTCACGCCAAACACCAGGAGTGCAGCGCCGGTAAAGATGACGAGCATCTTTGCCGACCACAGCGGATAGATGAACACGAACACGCCGGCGATGATGGAGAGCGCGCCGCTCAGGATGGCGAGGGCGCGGTTGGAAGAAAGCTCGGACTCCAGAATCGACATGATGCCCTCGACAATCCAGCCAAAGCCGGCCACGACCACCACAAGCGTGCTGAGCGTCGCGGTCGAAAGCGCCTGGTTGCGCAGGATCACCACGCCGCCCAAGATGATGAGCAGGTTGGCGAGGATGCTCGTGACGCGCCAGCCGGCGGGCAGCAGCGGCTCAAAAATGGCGGTGAACAGCCTGACGCCAGCCGTGATCACAAAGTAGAAGCCCAGTACGGTCGTCAAAAAGACGAGGGTCTTAGCGGGTGCAAACAGCAGCGCGATGCCGGCGATGAGCGCGATGACACCCGTGGCGGCGTAGATCCAGCGCACGGCTTTAATCGCCTTGCCTGCCATGCTTTTCTCGTCAAATCCAAACAGACTCGATTGTTGGTCGTCATTCTTAAAGATGCCCATGAGGCCTCCTTTCCGTGCGGCGTAAGCCGTGATCGTTACAACCAGTATCGCCTAAAGGCGCTGGCGTATGGGCCGGGGAGGGCGAAACGTAACCCAAAGGCCCCGATTTGTTTCCGTTGTTCCCCACGTCGCGATTTTCTATTCAACAGGTGTAGAACATTGCAGCTCTGTTCGTTATTGCCTGCGTTTTAGGTTAGATTTTCCTAAGAACAATTGGCTTTTATTGGGGGTCCCTATGAACGAAGCTGTTCCCGCGGCGCCTTCGAGCGCTGAGTCGATGGCAAAGCAGGGTTGCGAAAAGCTTGGCCTGGATGCGTTTGATGCGCTGGTTCGCCGCGCCCGCACATGCCGCCGTTTTGACGAGTCCATGCGCGTGCCGCGCGAGTTTTTGCTCGAGCTGGCAGAGCTGGCGCACCTGGCTCCCTGTGGCGCCAATGCTCAGCGCTTGCGTTTTCATGTGGTGAGCGGTGCCGAGGACTGCGCTCGCGTGTTTGACGAGCTCGCATGGGCCGGCGCGCTCAAGGACTGGCCGGGTCCTGCCGAGGGCGAGCGCCCGACCGGCTACATTGCAGTTCTTGCCGAGCGCACCGTTCCCGGCAAGCCCGCCGCGCCTATCACCGAGGTCGACACGGGCATCGCGGCTCAGACGATGATGCTCGCCGCGCGCAGCGCAACGCCCGAGGTGGCGGCTTGCATGTTCAAGGCCTTTACGCCCCGCGCGATCGATGCGATGGGGCTCGATAACGACAAGTACGAGCTCAAGCTGATCATGGCTTTTGGCGTGCCGGCCGAGACGCAGGTTATCGACGCGATCGATTCCAACCCCGACGGTTCTATTAATTACTGGCGCGACGAGGCGCAGGTGCATCACGTGCCCAAGCGTCCGCTTGCCGACGTGCTGGTGTAGTTGCGTCGTTGCGGCGCGATCCGGCGGCAAGCCACCACAAAGGTGCCTGTCCCCTTTGTGGTGGTACGAGGGGAGGGCGTGTGTCCGATCTGTATTTGGTTCGGCATGGGCAGACCGAGCTTAACGTGCAGAACATTTTGCAGGGCTGGCAAGACTCGCCGCTCACGGAGCGCGGGCGCGAGCAGGCACTGGCGACGCGCGCGGCGTTTGAGGCGCGCGGTATCTCCTTTGACCACGCGTATTCGTCTCCGTTGGGTCGGGCGCGCCACACGGCCGAGCTGATCGTTGGCGAGGATCTTCCCATAGAGCCGGTCGATGATTTGCGCGAGTGGCGCCTGGGCACGCTGGAGGGCACATCAAATCGCGATATGCCGCCGCAGCCCTGGGGCGATTATCCGGTGGCCTTTGGTGGCGAGTCGGAAGGCGAGCTTCGGGCGCGCATGGTCGCGGCGCTGTCCCGTATTATGGCCCGACCGCAGCACGATCGTGTGCTTGCGGTCTCTCATGGCTCTGCCTGCCAGGAGTTTCTTAGATACGTGACCGGCGGGGGAGAGCAGCCCGACAACGGTGCCGTGCTTCATTTTGGCTATTGCGACGGGGCGTTTTCGCTCCTTGATTGGTAACGAACGAAAGGACCCCTATGAACAAAGATCTGTATCTGGTCCGTCATGGACAGACAATATTCAACCTTAAACGCATTATTCAGGGATGGAGCGATTCGCCGCTCACGCAGTTGGGCTGCGAGCAGGCGGCGCGTGCCGGTATGTTCTTGCGTGCGCGTGGCGTTGAGCCCGATCACGCCTACACCTCGACGCTGCACCGCACCGAGCAGACTATCGCCAACCTGTGGCCGGGCCTTGCCTACGAGCGTCTGGATGGCCTGCGCGAGTGGTTCTTTGGCGACTTCGAGGCCGAGCGCGTGATGCTGATGCCCGAGCGTCCGTGGCGTGACTTTTATCGTCAGTTTGGCGGTGAGGGTCAGATGCAGGTACGTGAGCGCATGGTGACGACGTTGACCGATCTTATGCGACGCCCGGACCATTCGTGCGTGCTCGCGGTGAGCCATGCCTCGGCCATCAAGGAGTTTTTGGACCACTCTAGGGGAGCGGCGGCCGACGAGCGCGAGCGCGTGCCGGGCAACTGCTCGGTTCTGCATTTTGCGTTTGACGATGCAACCGATACGTTTGAACTGGTCGAAGTCTTTACGCAGGAGGATTACGCGCGTGAGCTGGGGCTAGAGCCGCTCGTGGCGGCAGCGGGCCCGCAGCGTGGGTAGCGCGGGCGCGGCGATTCGGATCGCCGACATAATTGCTCGATGCGAAGGGGGCGGAGGTGCATGCGCATGTATCCCCGCCCCTTGCTTGTTGAGCTGCCGAGTCTTTGTGCTGGGCGTTTAGGCCCCGTTAGAACCGTGCGATCTGGTGGGTGAGCAGACCCGTCGGAACCTGCGGCGCGCCGCCGCTGACCTGCGCGGCGGGGAACAGCACGGCCACGGAAAAGTTGAACGGCTCTTTGCCCGTGTAGGTGCCGGCTGCGCGGGCCTCATCGGCCAGCAGCTGCGCCGCCCCTGCCAGCGCGGCAGCGTAGGCGGGGTCGTCGGCCAGTGCCGGCTCCGGTGCCTGATCGAGCATGGCTCGGATGGCGGCAACGGCGTCCTCGCGCTTGACTTCCCATACGCGATGCGTAATGCCTGCGGGATCGGTGACGGCGTAGAGCGATGCGCCCTCTTTGGCGGCGCCAAGGATGATATCCATGACGGGCGAGGCTTCGTAGGCGAGCGACACGGGGCGCGGCTGCACCTTGAGCTCGGCGATTGTACGGGCGGCGGCCGCATCTGCGGAAGCTGCGTCGTCGCCCGTCAGTACGCCGACCGGGCAAATTGCCACAACGCCCGTCACGCGCCCTGGCTCTCCGGAGCATTCGTACACGTAATACGCCGCACCCGGATCCTTGAGCATGAGCCCATCGGCAATCGCACCGCGCAGGGCGTCGTTGCCGCTCAGGATGTCGCCCATCTGCGGCAGCGCCTCGAGCACACGGTCCTGAGCCGGGCGGATGCAGGGAAACGGAAGAGCTTTCATGGACAGTCCTAACGCGCGAGTCGGTTTGTTTGCGGCTTATTATGCCCCAACTTGGCTATTCGCGCCCCAGAGCGTGTTGTTGGCGCGCGCGATCAGCACCCGCTGGCATCGAACGATGTCGGCGTGGGGCACATGCTCGTTTGGCTTGTGTGCGAGCGCCAACGAGCCGGGGCCATAGCTCATGCAGTTGCGGTTACCCGTCTTGCCGGCAATGACGGCAGTGTCGGTGTAACCGGTAAAGAAGCCGACAGTCGCGTCCGCGCCTGTCACGTCATCGGCGGCACGCTTGAGCGCGGCTAGAAGGGGAGAGACCGGATCGCGCTCGATGGCGGGTCGGTCGCCTGTCACGGTATAGCTTCCATGGCAACCGGGGACTGTGGCTTCGGCGTCGGCGATGGCCTGCTCTACCATGCGCGTCGCGGCGGCCGTATCGGTCGGCGGCGTCAGGCGCATATCGACCCAGACCTTGGCACGGTCGGGCACGACATAGGGGCGATAGCCGCCCTCGATCTGTCCAAACGTGATGGTCGAAGGACCCAGCTCATCATGCACGGGCAGCGCCGCGAACGCATGGCGCAGCGCACAGACGGCCTCGGCCATGGCGGCGACGGCATCCGCTCCCTTCCAGGGCTGGCTCGCATGCGCCGTGACGCCGGTCATCTCGATCTCGAACCACGTGCGACCCTTGTGCGCCACCTGAATCTGTCCGTCGGTGGGCTCGGTGTCCAGCACCCATTCGCGCGAGCCGACCCAGCCGGCATCGATGGCGGCCTCGGAGCCGCGCATAAAGTCCTCTTCGTCGACTGAGCAAATAAGCGAGAAGCCGCGGTGGGGCAGCTCACCATCCGCCGCCACGCGCTCGAGCGTATGGACCAGTGCGGCAATGGCGCAGGCCAGACCGCCCTTCATGTCGCAGGCGCCCCGGCCATAGAGTTTGTCGTCTCGCACAGTCGCCCCGAGTGGCGGTGTGTCCGCGTTCCAGCCATCTCCTAGGGTGACGGTATCCATATGGCAGATGTAGACGAGTCGCGCCTCGTCGCTCACACCCGGCACGGTGACCATAAGGTTGCGGCGCCCGGGGAGTACTTCGAGCTCTGCAACCTGCACGGCATCGAGCGCAGGACTATCAAGCTGCGCCAGCTGCTGTTCAATGAGCCTCTTAATGAAGTGTTCGATCTCGCCTTCGTAGGCGCCCGGGTCCGAGCTATCAATCTTCACGAGCTCCTGCGTAAGCCGCCAGGCAAAGTTCTCATCAACCATACGAAACCTCACAATCAGTTTGTTTCCAAAACCGATTGTAAGCCACCTGGAAGATTCGCGACGTGCGCGTAGCAGTATTAACCGTTCACAGGCCGAGCCATCGCGTTTGGCGTCCGGGCAGGCTCACAAACGACGCAATGGGTACGTATCCTTCATGGACGACATGCTGTGCGACATATCTGCCTTTCGGTATCACCGGATACCTCCACAGGTCTTGGCAATAATGCCGGACCTGCCTGATTCTGTGGACGATCCGCGCAGGGAACGCCTTTGTGAGCACCCGCTCGTCAAGCATTTCCTGGGCACTCCGCTACACGTGTTGGCGCAGGGCCTCTGCGGGCGCAAGGGCGGCCGCATTGTCAGGCATGTCTGGAACGGGGAGAGGCCGTTTGATTCCGTGCGGCAGACAGAGTTTGGCCTTGATGTCGCTTCCCCGCTCTTTACCCTGCTGACCCTGGCTTCCTCGGTCTCAAACGAGCGCCTGATCATGTGCATGTATGAGATGTGCGGCACCTTTGCCGTGTGCAAGATTGCGTCTCAGGTAAAGTCGGCGCTTGAGCAGGCGTATGGGAGCCGGTGGGGTGACGCACGGTCGGGCTGGGAAAACGTAAAGGATACCTCGGGGAATCCAACGGACCTGTGGAAACGACCTCCCTTGATTGAGCTCTCTGAACTTACAGAGTTCGCCAATAAGATCCAGGGGCTCCGCGGTGCTAAATCGTTCACGCGTGCCGCGAAATGCATTACGGGGGTTGTGGCATCGCCGCTCGAGGTCCAGGCTTCGATGCTGTTTGGCCTTACGAGGTTGCGCGGCGGCGAAGGGCTGCGCCTTACCAATAACGTTGAGATTCGCATGACGCGCAGCGCCCGCCTGATTTCGGGGCTTGATAGGCGCTACGCCGATATCCTGCTGTCAAATAAGGACGGCAGCAGAGAGTGCCTGGTTGAATGTCAAGGTAAAGCCATTCACGGATCCATAGAATCCAAGATCTCGGACTCCGATCGAACGACGGCCCTTCAAGCGATGGGATATCCTGTCGTTCTGATGACCTATGGCCAGCTGGTCGACTCCGATGCCTTCCGCGTGGTGATGGAACTCATCATGTCCTATCTCGATGTGCCGTTGAAAGACAAGACGCCGCGGCAGCAGGAGCTCGAACGGCGGCTTCGTGAGGAGATTTTTATCGATTGGGCGGGAATGTAGCCGTGCGGGTGGAAAACGGTCGCGTGAGCTAGGGTTTGGTCACGAAAAGGCTTCAGTTGCTCTTTGAAATAGGCTTTAAAAACGCTACCCAGAACAAGTTATTTCGGAAAATGGACAGTCAACTTAAATTTGGCATATAGAGATCGATTTTTACCTACTAAAACCACTGATAAAGGTGTTTATCAAAGCAGGTGTGCTTAGTGATTTGGGTAGTACTGTCTATTATCCGAAAAAACTTATTCTGGGTAGCATTTTCAAAACCAGCCGGAGCAACGAAATCGGCCCCCGTTTCGCGAAAACGGGGGCCGAATGAGCTTCATTGCCTGTCTGGCAGGCTTGGCGCCGACGCTACCTGATCACGCGTACGCGATACATCGACGGAATCTGCTTGAGCGCCTCGATGGTGCTGCTATCCAGGTGCTCGTCCGTGTCGAACATGGTGTAGGCGTTCTCGCCGGCGGACTCGTTGGTCATACGCTGCACGTTGGCGTTGTCCTTGGCCAGGATTGCCGTGATCTGGCCGATCATGTTGGGCACGTTGGCATGCAGGCAGGCAATGCGGCTTGCGGCGCGCGCCTTGCCCATGCTGCAGGCGGGGTAGTTGACGCTGTGCGCGATGTTGCCGTTCTCCAGGTAATCCTTGAGCTCGCTGATGGCCATATCGGCGCAGTTGGCCTCGGCCTCGCCGGTGCCGGCGCCCGAGTGCGTGGTGATAAACGTGTTGGGCATCTTGACGGTCTTGGGCGTGGCAAAGTCGCAGCTAAACCAGCTCAGCTTGCCCGCGCGCAGGGCGGCGTCAACGGCGTCCTCGTCAATGATGGTCTCGCGCGCATAGTTGATGAGCACGGCGCCCGGGGCCAGCAGGTCGATCTGCTCGGTGCTGATCATGCCGATGGTGTCGGCCTTACTGGGCACGTGCACGGTGAGGTAGTCGCAGCCGCGGCAGAGGTCCTCGAGCGTGCCCACGCGCTGCACCTCGCGGCTCAGCACCCACGCGTGCTCGACGGAAATGAACGGATCGTAGCCGTAGACGTCCATGCCCAGATCGACGCAGGCGTTGGCGACCTTGGAACCCACGTTGCCCAGGCCGATGACACCGATGCGCTTGCCCTTGAGCTCACGGCCCACAAAGGCCTTCTTGGCCTTCTCGGCGTCGACCTGAATCTCGGGGTCGTCGGCGTTGTCGCGCACCCAGTTCATCGACTGCACCACGCCGCGGCTCGAAAGCACCAGCATGCCCAGGACGAGCTCCTTGACGGCGTTGCTGTTGGCACCGGGGGAGTTAAAGACGACGACGCCCTTCTTGGCGTACTCCTCGATGGGGATGTTGTTGACACCGGCGCCGCAGCGGGCGATGGCGCGGATGCCCTCGGGTAGCTCGTAGCCGTGCAGGTCGGTGGAGCGCATCAGGATGGCGTCGGCCTCCTCGGCGGTGCCCACAAACTCGTAGCCCTCGCCAAACTCGACCTTGCCGTCTTTGGTTATGTCGTCGATGGTTTTGATCTTGCGCATGAAAAACTCCTTAGCGGGTTTGTTTATAACAAGTGGTTTGAAGTGGCTGGTCGGCCCGCGGGTTGCGGGCTAGTTAGATCGCGGACTCAAACTATGCTGCGCTTCGAAGTCCTTCATGTACGAGGCCAGTGCCTGCACATCTTCCATGGTTACGGCGTTGTAGACGCTCGCGCGCATGCCGCCCACCAGGCGATGGCCCTTGACGTTTTGAATCTGGTGCTCGGCCGCGCCTGCGACAAAGGCCGCGTCGAGTTCGGCATCGCCGGTGCGGAAGGTGACGTTGGCGATGGAGCGGCTGTCGGCCTGCGTGGTGTCATGGAACAGCTCGCTGTGCTCGAGCAGGTCATAGAGCAGGTTGGCCTTGGCCCAGTTGCGCTCGGCCATGGCGGCTAGTCCGCCGGTCTGCTCAACCCAACGGAACACCTTGCCGCATACGTAGATGCCAAAGGTGTTGGGCGTGTTGAGCATGGAGCCCTTGGCGGCCTGGGCCTTAAGGTCCATGTACTGCGGCGTCTGCGCAAAGGCGGGGCCATCTGCGATGAGATCGTCGCGCACGATGACCACGGTCACGCCCGCGGCGCCGGCGTTTTTCTGCGCGCCGGCGTAAATGAGCCCGTAGCGTTCGACGTCGAGCGGCTGCGACAGGAAGCAGCTCGAGACATCGGCGACCAGCGGCACATCGCCGCAATTGGGCAGCTCGTGGTACATGGTGCCAAAGATGGTGTTGTTCTGGCAGATGTAGACGTAGTCGAGCCCGTCGCCCGCGGCCTCGGCGGCAATGCGCGCGTTGATATTGGCCATGGTGGGAATGCGGTCGAAATTGGTGTCCTCGGAGCTCGCGAGCAGCACGGCCTCGCCGTACTTGGCGGCCTCCTTGTACGCCTTGTTGGCAAAGTTGCCGGTCACGACGTAGCCGGCGCGGCCGCGGCGCATGAGGTTCATGGGGATACCCGCAAACTGCAGCGTGGCGCCGCCCTGCAAAAACAGGACGCGGTAATTGTCGGGGATGCTCAGCAGGCGGCGCAGGGTTGCCTCGGCGTCGTCGATGATCTGCTGGTACATGCTAGATCGATGGCTCATCTCGAGCACGGACATGCCGCAACCGCGGTAGTCCATCATCTCGTCGGCGATCTCGGCGAGCACGCTTGTAGGCAGCGCGGCCGGGCCAGCTGAGAAGTTGTGCACACGTGCCATCTTCTAGTTCCCCTCGTAGTCGTTTGAACGTTCGGGATACTTTAGCACAGTGGAGCGCCAGGCGCGACCGCATCACGGTAAAACTCGACTGCGCTGCTATGATTTACAGGATGGTTACATGGGGGAGGGGTGACCTTACCTGATGGCTCGCATCCGATCTGCCTCGGTCTTCGCTTGTTTCCAGGGGCGCACGCGACTGTTGACAAGGTCAGCGTAGCCGCGGGCGATGGAGTGCTGGACTCGTGCCCGCTCGTCGCTCGAGTTGATCTTTTCTGGGCGGCGCCTTGATTTGTCGGGGAATGCGGGCAGTTCGTTCATGAAACAGCCTTTCAAAAAAGAAAATGCCGGGGGGATCCCCCGGCCCTTGACTGCCCTCCATAGCGGAACGCAGCTCTTTTATACCATGCTGCGGTTGTCTAGCTCAAGTATAAAACACGAAAATATGTTCGTGTGTTTAACGTTTGAGTAACGCCTTAGATTTGCGACGTCTGTCCTGCGTCTAAATCACCGGGATATACCGCGACAAATACTCCTTGAGTGCGGGGTCGCACACATAGAGATACGTTCCCAGCATGCCACGCGTCATGAGGACATAGTAGGCGTTGACGATAATCTTCCGTAGCTCATCTTCGCTCGCCTTTTTCTTTGCGACAGCATCTTTGAAGTTCGCTTTGTTAATGCAGACGGCTCCTTTATCGGTGTCGTAGTAAATGTCTGGCCCCAGAATGACGAATCCGTAATTGAGGTCGTAGCCCTGCACCGTGTGGATGCATCCAACCTCGTTGACGGCGTTGGGGGAGTTAACCCAATCCTTTTGACTCGAGTTCCAACGTTTGGGGATGCCCTCAATGACGATGTCGAACGCGTCTTTGTGTTTCTTCGTCTCCCACTTCCACGCAAAGCCTGCTGTCATGCGGGATAGACCAACTTCTTCTTCCTTGGCTTGCTGCAGGGAACAGAAATCCTCAAATTGGTTGACGATTCCAAACTGGTATCTGGGGATATCGCTGTCCGGATCCCCGGCTCGCGAATCGTAGGGCTCCGACGAAAAGAGTTCGTTGAACTTCATGCCGGTATGCATATACGCCTTGTTGTTGAGTAAGTCATAGACAAAATCGAGGTATTCGTCACCACCGCGTACGCGCATTTGTGTGCTTAGGCTGAACTCTTCAGTTTCAATGCCCGCTTCTTCGAGCTGATTGAGTCGATGCTCAAGGCCGTCTCGATTGAGGCCGGATGCCCTGACTTGCTGCTTGGGGTCATAAAACAGATATGCCTTGTCGCAGCATTTGAATATCCAGTCAACTTGGTTGCTCGTATGTGGGAGGCCGAGACGATCGCAGGTGTTATAGAAGGCCTTGATGCCGGAGCCCATGCTTAGATAATTACCTAGTCGATGTGCTTCGTCGACAAGCAGGATGTCATACCGATCGTTTTTGGTAACATCGCTGGGGCTCAAGATATCGCCAGGCTTTAACCCTGGAAGGAAGTGCGTGAGTTTCCTGAGGGTCTTCTTCAGAGAATCCATCGGGGCGACAAAACCGACTCGCAGGCCGGAAAGGTTGGGCTCATTTTTGATTTTGAACATGAGACTGATGGCGAGGATTGTTTTACCTGTTCCCGGCGCGCCATTCACGACGGTTATACGTTCTCTTTTTGAGCCGCCATGTTTTGTGTCTTCATGCTCCTGTTCGAGACGTTTATAAATCGTCTCGATCGTTTCGTATTGGTCGGGCGTAAGCGTCTTGAAAGGCGAGAACTTGAACAGATCGGAGTTCTCGAGCTCTTCAATCGGATGAATCGCGTAGTTTTCTTCGCGAAGCTTTGTCCAGAGGTCCGGAACTTCTGGCGATATTGAGGCCGCTCAAAATAATCGAATTGGGCATAGCCGTTGTTGGCATTGGTGACCTGGTATTTTTCGTCGGCACAGAACAGTTCGATGAGCCTGTTTTCAAACTCAAATGTCGCTGATTGATTGAATGTAGGGTTGTCGATCAGAAGTGTTCGATCGAAATCCTTGTCCACGTTTGCAGCGTGTTGTTTCATACGGCGCTGGTAGTTGGTTGTTTGGCCGATGTATGCCGTCTTGTTTCTGCTGTTGGTAAGAATGTAAAGGACGGGCCAACTTTCGTCATGATGGGCTCCAGGCTTTGGCGTTCCAAAGTCCTGAAGCGATTCGCTTGTCTCAAAGGGCTGGGGCAGGGGAAGCGTGTATTGCCGAAGGGCGAACTCATTACTCACGGTGGCCCGCCTTTCTGTATTCGTTGGATGATGCGTTGATGGGGTAGCGCTCGCCATTGCGTTTGAGCTTGGACGAAAGCGCCGCTGGCAGGTCGATTTCATTTAAATCAGCGAAACGCAGGAGGAAAAGGAGCGTGTCGGCAATTTCGTATTCGATGGCTTGACGTTGCTCGGCGTCTTCGAACATTTCTGCAATGCGCTCGTCGCTCATAAAACGAAAGAGCTGAAGGAGCTCGGAGGACTCAGTCGCCATGCCGATGGCAAGCTCTTTTGGCGTGTGATATTTGCGCCAGCCTCGATCGTCGCAAAAATCCCTGACTTGTTCCGTCATGGCATCGAGCTTATCCATCGTCCGCAACCTCCCTGATGTTCATTATTTTATTATGACCGTATCTGGGGTTTATTGCACATCATTTGGGATGTGCGGTTTGTTTGGACGCGATTCCCCGGTAGGAGGTTACACCATGAAGATCGATGTGGACGTAGACCAGCTGCGCGAGAGTCTGCTCGATCGCGCGGGGAGTGCGGCTGGCGTGGGCTTTCCTGCTGCCATGCTCGACGTAGTGGATATCGAGGACGAGTCGCCCCAAGAGCTCCTAGCCCGAGCCGAACGCGAAGGCCTCGACCTCCGCGATTTTGCCGTCGACGATAACTAGGAATGTGACAAGGATAGCTAATTTGGGACGGTCGCCTGCACCCGCAGCTGCGCGAAAATGCACGATAAGCCGTCGCAATGGAGTCTAATGAGCTCGCGACCGTTCTATTTTGATCGCACGCTGGCTAAGTGAGTAGACTTTATTGGAAATCCTGAGCACACGACTAATTTGCTTCAACAAGCCCGCAGGTCACAGACTTATGCTTTGGTGACGTGGTCGGCGATTCGGCAAAAGTCTACTCACTTAGTTTTGAGAGGCGCTAATTGTTCGCAACGAGACCCCAGCCGGGGCGATTGGTGCTCAAATGTAGCCAATTCGGGACGGCAGCCCCCTGGCCGCTGCGACGCCAGGGTGGCGATGACGGCTTTGTCGCCGGCGTATATATGGGTGTTGCCGTCGGGGATGATCGTTTGGCCGTCGCGCTTGAGCATCACGACGATAAAGGGGTGCTTGCCTTGTGGCACGTCGCGCAGGCGCAGCCCCGCCAGGCGGCCGTGGGGTGTCACGGTGACCTCGCGCAGCGTAACCTCGGCACGCTCTTCAAACGTCGGCGCGGCCATAACCAGAAGGTCGCCTTCTTCAATTATGGTATCGCCGTTGGGCAGCACCGGGTGCGCGCCGTCGCGCAGCACCAGGGCTACGAGCATGTCCGTGGCACTGCCGATGTCCGCGAGCGAGCGACCGGCAAACGGATGGCCCGCGCCCACCTTGAGCTTAACGAACGACATGCCGTCCTCGTCGCGGTAATCGTTAAAGGTGCGGCGCACGTCGCCGGCCGCATCGATCATGTCGAGCTTTTTCGCCATCGCCGGCAGCAGCGAGCCCTGCACCACAATGCTCGCCACGGCAATCACAAACACCAGGTCAAACAGGTCGTGACCGCCGGGAACACCGGCCACCACGGCAAAGAGGCTAAACACGACCGAGGCCGCGCCGCGCAGGCCCGCCCAGCTTACGAGCGCAACCTGGCGAGGGCTCGTCTTAAAGGGCGCCAGCAGCAGGCCGACGGCGATGGGGCGGCTCACGAAGAGCATAAACGCCATGAGTGCCAGGCCCGGTAGCAGCATTTGCGGCAGGCGTGCGGGCGTCACGAGTAGGCCGAGCAAAAAGAAGATGGTCATTTCGGCCATCTCGGTGAGGGTGTCAAAGAAGTGCGCCATCTCGACCTTGCCGGTGATGTCGCTGGCGCCTAGCACAATGCCGGCAAGGTACACGGCTAAAAAGCCGTTGCCGCCTAGATAGCTCGGCAGCGCGTAGGCGACGATCGCCACGGCGAACAAAAAGATGGTCTGCGCGCCCTCGGCCGTTGCGTGCGCGCGCTCGATCAGGCGGCCCGATGCCCAGCCGATGACAAGGCCCAGCCCCACGCCCAGGATGATCTGCTTGGCGAGCAGCACAGGGATGTTAATGTCGCCGCCCGCCGCGAGCGTGGCGAGTACCGCGGTGAGCATGTAAGCGACGGGGTCGTTGGAGCCCGATTCGACCTCGAGCAGCGAGTCGGTGCCGTCCCTCAGCGAAAGGTTGTGCTCGCGCAGCACGCTAAAGACGCTCGCTGCGTCGGTCGACGCCACGACCGAGCCCAGCAGCAGACCGCCGATCCAGTCGAAGCCTAGCGCGAAGTGTGCAAAGGCGCCCGTGATGCCGGCGGTAATGACGACGCCGAGCGTGCTCAGCAGCACCGCGGGCACGGCGACAGGTTTGGCGCGGTCGATATAGGTGTTAAAGCCGCCGTAGAACATGATGAACAGCAGCGCCGTGCTGCAGACGGTTTCGGTGAGCGCGTAGTCGCTAAAGTCGATGTGCGCCGGACCGTTGACGCCCAGCAGCATGCCCAGCGCGATAAAGATGAGCAGGGTGGGGAAGGGGAGCTTTTTGCCGACGGGTTTGATGGTCAGGCACAAAATGATAACGAGGCCAATAAACAGAAGGATCTGGTTCATGGATAGTGTCCGCTCCTGGGAGGTTGGCGTGGCACGGTCAGTTATCTGCGGTTATTTGTACCCAAAGATGGTGGGTTTATGGGTTGAACGGAGGGCGTTCGCGATATCGTCACAGGCGGCGCCGTTTTTCTAGACCATTGGCGGCGACTCGTATCTACTTTTCAGCTTTATTGCAACGGAGTACAATGGGTAACGTTTAAGTTCAACTTGAAGTTTTAGTTGTGGCTCCGGGCTTCGGCCGTAATGCAGGGAAAGGCGTTCCATGGCGATCTATGTGACATCCGATGCTCACGGGCACGTGCGCGCGCTGGACGAGGCCCTTTCCAAGATCTCGCTAACGTCCGACGACACGCTGTATGTGCTGGGCGACATGATCGACCGCGGGCCCGATCCGGTCGGCGTCATTAACTTGGTGCGATCGCTGCCCAACGCTCACGTCCTTAAGGGCAACCACGAGCAGATTATGCTCGACGCGATCATTGGCCAGGACCCGCTTGATGCTGAGACCTGGGACATCAACGGCGGTTGGACCACGCGCCAGCAGCTCAACGAAATGGAGTTTGAGGCATACGAGGAGCTGGTACGCTGGGCTGCCGCCCTGCCGCTCTATGCGGTGGCAGAGACTGCCGAGCGACCGTATCTGCTGGTGCACGCCGGCATTCAGACCGAGGCAGCGCGTGCGTTTTTGCTTGAGCATGGTGTCGATTGCGGTGACGGCAGGGGAGCGGTCGATGCCGATAGCGAGCTGCTGCAGCAAATGCTTGCCGTGCAGTCGTCCGATGACTTGCTGTGGATTCGCCATGGCTATTGGGATGCCCCGACGGGGCTGCTATCTGCCGAGGGCAAGGGTCCGGTCGTGGTGAGCGGCCACACGCCAACGGTGTCGCTGGGGCGCTATTGCGAGGTTGGCGGCCTGGCAGGGCTCGATGAGGAGTCGGGCCGCGGACAGATGGTGCGCTTGGGCGGCGAGGATACCGCCGGCGTTCCCGACCGTATCGACATCGACTGCGCCGCCGCCACCGGCTCCGAGTTCGGCCGCGTGGGCATCCTGCGCCTGGATGATGGTGCGGAGTTCTATGCAAACATTCTCCCTGGCGAGTAATCGGTGCAAAGGGTAGCTAATTTGGGACGGGGCTTTTTTGACTACTTTTGCCCTTCTGCCCATCAAATGATTTTTCTGGGGCGGGGATTACATAATCATTTGGCTGCCCGCTGGCTAAGTGAGTAGACTTTTTTGGAAATGCCGAGCACCCAACATATTTGCCTCAATAAAACCGCAGGTCACAGACTTGTGCTTTGTCGGTGTGGTCGGGGATTCGGTAAAAGTCTACTCACTTAGTTTTGCGTGATGTATATTGTCCGCAACGAGACCCCAGCCCGGGTAATTCCATCGCAAATTCCGGTGGCCGAGGCAGCTAATTAGACACCGTACGGGTTGCGGGCTCGTTCTATGCGCTGGCGAATGTGGGCGTACTCGACAATCAACAGCACCAGCAGTAGGGCCATGATAGCCAGGTAGCTCACGACGGCACCCATTAGCCCCAGTAGGTTGATGAGGACCATCGGCATCACCACGCTCACGGCAAAGCAAATGAGGTAGATCTTGGTGACATCGCCGGCGTGGCGCAGCACTGTGATAATGGCGTAGATAAAATCGATGGCTGCGGTGATGCCGCCGGCGACGACCATCAGCAGTGCCAATGTGCGGTAGCGCTCAAAGTTGAGGCCGTACATAAAGCTCATAAGGGGAATGCCGGGGCCTGCCATAAACGCGGCGCATGCGCCAGTGAAACCCAAGATCAGCGCCATGACGGCGACAATAATTAAGTCAAAGCGGCGACGCTTGCGCGGGTTAGCCCAAATGCTCGACAAACGCAAGAGCTGCGGTTTATAGATAAATCCAATGCTCAGCAAAATGGCCTGCGCCGGAAAGAATAGGGCATTAAAATACAGCTGATATTTGTAGGCCAGCGTGCCTTCCATCACAAATTTGGGCATGCTCTCGATAAGGTTAAACAAAAAGAGCGCGCCAAAGAGCGGGGCGCACTGCGCAAAAAGGCGGCCGACTTCGCGTATGCTCACGCGACGCGATTTTTCGGTCTCGAGCAGGGCGAGCGGGGCGGTGACCAGCACGAGTGAGGCAATGGCGGCGACGCCCATGGCCATGGCCGCGATGGGCATGCTGCGCGTAAGGAACAGCGCCACGCTAAAGACCGCGATGACGCCGGCGGAACGCAGCGTTTGGCTCATGCCGGCTAGGTAGAGCTTGTCGGCCTGCTGCAGGCGGCCCTCGTACACGTCGGCGATGCCGTCGATCACCTTATAGAGGTAGACGCCCAGGCCGATCGTCGCCATCTGCGCGTCATAGCCGCGGGCGCTGCTGTACATGAGGCCGCAGCCTAGGGCGAGAGCTCCGCAAAGCCAGCGGTTGAGCTGGTAGGAGGCAAAGGACGTCTTCTCGTCGATGTCCGAGACCTGAAAATTGCGTACGCCGTAGTTGCACGCGATCATGATGAGCGTGCCGGTGACAAAGGCGATGGAGAACTTGCCGGCTTCTTCGGCGCCTACAAGCTGCGTAGACACGATAGTGAGCAGCGGAAACGCCATGCCCCACACGGCGGTGCCCAGGGTGTTCCAAAGGTAGTCGCGGCTGGTGGCGTGCTCCTCGTATTCGGCTTCTTGCGTGGAGAAGCCGCCGCCGTAGACGGCGCCGAGCAGGCGGTTCCACCAGGCATTGACCATGCGGTGGATGGGGCCGGGCTGGCGATCGCGCTCGCGCCGACGACGCGTGGCTTGGCCGCTATTTGGCCCGCCGGCGTTGCGCTGACTCAGCTCCTGGATACGCGCGAGCTCCTCGGCGGTGTGCGATGCGGGGAACAGGCCGTTCTCGATGCGTCCGCCCTGTCCGTGCGCCCCGCCCGATACAGCGGGGTTGGCGATGCCGTTGCGGCGGGCGATGGCGCGGCGGATGCTATCGAGGGGCGAGATGCTCAAGGCGGAGTCCTTTCTATTGCTGCGTTCTAGTATAGACGCGACGGTGTCACTCATGTTTTTGAACGGATTGTTCAATATTTTCGGGGGGCGGCAGTAAATTGTCGGTGAGCGTGCGGTATCCTGTTAAAGTTTCGTGACACCACGATGCCGCCCGCGCGGCACCAAGGAGCTTCTACCTATGGACGTCGCCGCATTCTTGCTGGCTCTTGTGCCGATCATTTGGCTTGTCGTGATGCTGCTGTGCTTTAAATGGCCAGCTTGGAAAGCCGCCATCGGATCGTTTGTCCTTTCGTGCGTGCTTGCCTTCGCATGGTGGCACCTGCCGGCAGCGCAGATCGCGACCGCCTCGCTCGAAGGCTTTTTGATGGCCCTGTGGCCCATCGTTTTGGTAATCATCGCCGCGGTGTTCACGTATAACCTGTGCGTTCGCACGGGCGCCATGGACGTAATCGGCAGCATGATTACCTCCATCAGCAGCGATCGCCGTCTGCTGGCGCTGCTTGTGGCCTGGTGCTTTGGTGGCTTTATGGAGGGCATGGCCGGTTTTGGCACCGCCGTTGCTATTCCCGCCGGCATGCTCGCGGGCCTGGGCTTTGAGGCCGTGCCCGCCGTGCTCATCTGTCTGCTGGCCAACGGCGTGCCCACGCCCTACGGCTCCATTGGCATTCCCACGGTGTCCGTTGCCGGTCTGGTGGGCCTGGATCCGCTACATTTGGCGACCGTTCAGATGGTGCAGCTGGCGCCTTTCTTTGTGATGATGCCGCTGTTTATCGTGCTGGTTGCGGGTCGTGTCGCCGATGACCAGGGTAATGTTGCGGGCGTTGCCGAGCGCCTGAACGGCGTGGCGGGCATCGCCGTGCTCTCCGGCGTGTCCTTTGCCGGTGCGGCTCTTGTCGTTGCTATGTTTGTGGGTCCCGAGCTTGCCGTCGTCGTCGGTTCCATCGTTTCGCTCGCGCTGACAGCTGCGCTTGCCATGCGTGCCGAGAAGTCGGGGCATCTGGACGCACGCTTCCACATGAATATCGAGGCCGGCGAGCAACTCACCGCTAAGTCGGCGCTTTCGGCTTGGTCGTGCTTCATCCTGATCTTTGTGCTGCTGTTGGGAACGTCTAACCTGGTGCCTGCCGTGCATGCTGCGCTCGCACCGTTTGCGAGCCAGGTGCAGGTGTATTGCGGCGAGAACCCCGGCACGCTCACGTTTTCGTGGATCAACACGCCGGGCGTCTGGATTTTCCTGGCGGCGTTTGTCGGCGGCGCCATTCAGGGTGCTTCGCCGCGCATGATGGGCAAGGTGCTGGCCGCGACCGTCAAGCAGATGATGCCGACGGTCATTACCATGCTTTCGGTTCTGGGCTGTGCCAAGGTTATGGGCTATGCGGGCATGATCTCTTCGATCAGCGCGTTTTGCATTGCGGTCGCCGGTGGCCTGTACCCGATTCTGGCTCCGTGGATCGGCGCGGTCGGTGCGTTCGTGACCGGTTCGGGCACGTCTTCTGGCATGCTGTTTGGTCCCATCCAGAGCCAGGCTGCCACCGCGCTGGGCGTGAGCGACTACTGGATGGTCGCGCTGAACGCGCTTGGCGTCGCCGCCGGCAAGATGATCTCGCCGCAGACGCTTGCCATTGGCCTGGCCGCCGTGCACGTGCGCGGCAAGGATGCCGAGCTCCTGGGCGCGGTCCTGCCCTATGCCGCCGGCATGCTGGTCCTTATGAGCGCCATCGCCATGCTCGGCCAAGGCTTGCCGCTATAGTTGGCACTTAGGGACGCTCCTTTTGTGCCGGCATCCGGGGACACTCCTTGAATGTTGCCTGTTCAAGAGTGTCCCCAACGACTCGTCGTTTAAGAACGTCCCCAATGACTACCCAATGACTAGGCCGCTTGCCTGCGATTTTTGACCGTTGGGCGGGCTTGCCCCCCTTGCCACAAAAACGTTTTTGCATATCGGGTACAACGGGCTTTACGTGAGTAAAGTGCGCGCCTCGCCCGCGTGACGCGCTTTTAAAGGAGGCCCCATGCCTGGTGTTACCCCTGCAGAAGTTCTGTCCAACTTTGGTATTACGCTGGTCGAAGATCCCGCCGAGAATCAGCCGCGTCTGCTGGTCGATCTACCTGCTGCGGAGCTCGTCGAGCACGCCATCCGCCGTGAAGAGGGCCGCATGGCATCCAACGGCGCGCTGGTAATCGAGACGGGGGAGCGCACCGGCCGTTCTCCCAACGACCGCTTTATCGTTGACACCCCCGATGTTCACGACAAGATCGCCTGGGGCGCCGTCAACCGCCCGCTTTCGATTGAGAGCTACGAGGCCATCAAGGCCGGCATCGTTGACTACCTCAACGAGCGCGACGTGTTCGTCACGCGCGGCATGGCGGGTGCCGACCGCAACCACACGCGTCGCCTGCTCGTTGCCTGCGAGCGCGCGAGCCAGGCGCTCTTCATTAAGCAGATGCTCGCCCGTCCGCTCGCTCGCGAAATTGCGCGCACCGGCGAGCCGGACTTTTGCGTGCTCGCGGCACCCGGGTACCAGTGCGACCCCGCCATCAAGGGCCTCAACTCCAGCGCCGCCGTGGTCATCAACTTCCAGGAGCGCGTGATTCTGGTTGCCGGCACCGGCTACTCCGGTGAGATTAAAAAGTCCATCTTCAGCGTCATGAATTACCTGCTGCCCGTCGAGGACGATGTGCTGCCCATGCACTGCTCGGCCAGCATGGATCCCGTCACGCACGAGACCGCGGTGTTCTTTGGCCTGTCCGGCACCGGCAAGACCACGCTTTCGGCCAATCCCACGCGCCTGCTGATCGGCGACGACGAGCACGGTTGGTCCGACATGGGCATCTTCAACATCGAGGGCGGCTGCTACGCCAAGTGCGAGGGCTTGGACGAGTTTCACGAGCCCGAGATCTTCAATGCCGTTCGCTTTGGCGCGATCTGCGAAAACGTGGTGCTCGACGAGAACCGCAAGCCCAACTACGATGACGTCTCGATCACGCACAACACGCGCGTTGCCTATCCCGTCGAGCATATCCCCAACGCGTGGACCAAGGGCATGGGCACCACCCCGAGCGTCGTGCTGTTTTTGACCTGCGATGCCTTTGGCGTGCTGCCGCCCATCTCGCGCCTGACGGCCGATGCTGCCATGTATCACTTTGTGACGGGCTTCACCGCCAAGATCCCCGGTACCGAGGTCGGCGTCACCGAGCCCACGCCCACGTTCTCCTCGCTGTTCGGAGAGCCGTTTATGCCGCTCGACCCTATGGTCTATGCCAAGATGCTCGGCGAGCGTATCGCCGACGGTCGCACCCGCGTCTATCTGCTCAACACCGGCTGGATTGGCGGCGGTTATGGCGTGGGCCATCGCATCGAGCTTGCCTACACGCGCGCCCTGGTCGCACGCGCCCTCGACGGTACCATCGAGGACAGCGAGTTCTTGCACGACGATATCTTTAATGTCGACATTCCCACCACGTGCCACGGTGTGCCGGACGGCATCCTGGTGCCGCGCCAGTACTGGCAGAGCACAGCGCGCTACGACGAGGCCGCGCACAACCTGGCGGTGATGTTCGAGGAGAACTTCGAGAAGAAGTACTCGCACCTGCCCGAGTCCGTCAAGGCCGCCGGCCCGCACGCTCAGGTGTCCGCCGAGGCCCGTCATCGCGGCCGCGGCCTGCTGGGACTCCGCCACTAGCGTCGCCTCGAGTCCATATCCACCACAAAGAGGCAGGCGCCTTTGTGGTGGTTTTGCTCGTGTGGATGACTCGGGTTACAATGCGCCTGACATATCGTCCCCTTCTCCGGATGGGGACAGCGTAAGCGCTCTTGTGACGGCACCGTAGGACTTTGAAGGTGGCCGTTGTAAGGGCGCTTTTTGTTTAGGCGCTCGCGTTGGCGCGAATTGCGAAAGGAGCACGTATGAAGAGCTTTATTGCCGAGGATTCATTTTGGGAGCTATTTCCACAGGCGGCGGTCGGCGTCGTGGTCGTGGAGGGCATGAAGCCCGCGGCTACGATTCCTCAAGAGGACGTGGACGCGATTGCGGCGCTGCTCGATCGCGCCAATATCGATGCGGAGCGCCACCTGACAAGCGATACCATCAGCGAGAACGCGCCGGTCAAGGCATGGCGCGAGGCCTATCGCCTGTTCAAGACTAAAAAGGGCGCCCGCTGCTCGATCGAGAACTTGCTCAAGCGCGTGCTCAAGGGCAAACCGGTCGGTCATATCACACCGGCGGTGGATATTTACAACACGGTGTCGCTGACCTACGCGCTGCCCGTGGGAGGCGAGGATTTGCACGCGATTGAGGGAGACCTTCGCTTGGAGGTGACCGACGGTGGCGATGCATTCCTGCCGCTTGGCGAGGAGGCGGATGACCCGACGCTGCCCGGCGAACTCGCCTACATCGATGATGCGGGTGCCGTGTGCCGCTGCTGGAACTGGCGCGACGGCGTTCGAACGGCTCTGTCCGACGATTCTGCCGATGCGTTCCTGGCGATTGAGTGTGTTGAGCCCGAGCGGATAGGGGACTGTCAGGCCGCGATCGATCGCTTAGCCGAGCTGCTTGAGCGCTATCTGGGAGCGACGGTTGTCGTTAAGACGCTTGTGACCCGCGATAACCCGCGCGTGGAACTGTAGTGGCGCCTAGAACCTATTGATGCCCCAAACCACCACAAAGGTGCTATCCCCTTTGTGGTGGTTTTTATGTTGATGAGTTAACAATTGGGATATTTGGGTACGGGGGTTCGGGCATGTGGCTAAGATGTTTACCCGTTAGCATCATGCAAGCGAAAGGCGGTCGTCTCCCATGCAGCAGAACGACGAGACACGTTTTGAGGACTTTGTCGGACTGATTAGCGGGCTCTACAAGGAGATCCAGCGCATTAAGGCATCTGAGGGCGCAAGGCTGGGCCTTAAGGGTTCCGATATCATGTGCCTGTACTATCTTGAGCGCAGCAAGGACGGCTTGACTGGTGCCGACCTCGCCCGCATGGCAGGCGTGACCCGCGCTGCCGTCTCGCGCACGCTGGCGCATCTGGAAGAGGGCGGCTACGTCGAGGTCGACGATTCGGGCGATGCCGCCGTTAAGTATCGCGCCCCGGTTCGCCTGACCACGTTGGGCGGCGAGAGCATGAATGAGGCCGATCGCATTATTCGCGAGGTGCTCGACGCCACCGGCAAGGCCATGGGCGTGGAGCAGCGCGAGCAGATGTACGCGTCGCTGCGTACGATTCTCGACACCCTGCGCGAGCTGTAGGGCCGCCTAGGCATTTGCTTCCCATTAACAACTGCATCGTCCCGTTTGAGCGCGTATACCGTGCCGGGGCATTGCTGTCAAAATTCCCTGCGCGGGACCTGCGCAAGAAAGGATTCGCTATGTCCGTCCGCATTATTACCGATTCCGCAAGCGATATGTCGCCGGCGGAGCACCCGGCACTGGCTGTTCTGCCGCTGTCCGTTACCTTTGGTACCGATGTGTACATGGATGGCGTCGACATCGATCACCAGCGCTTTTACGAGATGCTCGTGGAGCGCGACGAGCTGCCCAAGACCGGCCAGGTCAACCCGTACGCGTTTTCGCAGGCTATCGCCGAGGTTCGTGAAGCCGGCGATGAGGCCGTGATTATTACCGTGGGCGCTAAGCTTTCCGGCACCAATCAGAGTGCCCGTACCGCACTTGCCGAGGCACCGGGCGGCGATGTGTTCGTGGTAGACAGCAACAACGTCACCCTGGGCGAGCGCGTGCTGGTCGAGTATGCCCTGCGCTTGGTGGACGAGGGCCGTGACGCTGCCCAGATCGCGGCGGCGGTTGAGGCCGTGCGCGACCGCGTGGTGGTTATCGGCCTGCTCGAGACGCTGGAGTACCTGGTGCGCGGCGGTCGCCTGTCTGCTGCGGCCGGCGCCGTGGGTACGCTGCTCAACGTAAAGCCCGTGGTGGCTGCCGAGGACGGTCTGATCGTGCAGCTGGGCAAGGCGCGCGGTTCCAAGAACGGTCGCAACCTGCTGAACCAAAAGGTCGAAAAGGCGGGCGGCGTCGACTTTTCCATGCCGCTGGCGCTCGGCTATACGGGCCTTTCGGATGCGGTGCTCAAGAAGTATATCGAGGATAGCGCCGCGCTGTGGGCTGGCCACACCGAGGGCGAGCTGCCCGTTCATACCATCGGCGCCACCATCGGCACCCATGTAGGCCCCGGTGCCGTAGCCGTAGCCTTCTTCCAACCTGCCAACTAACCGACCTGCCAAAAAGGGACAGGTTTATTTTGGCAGGTTTTATCTGGGCAAACGCTACCTGCCATGCCATGTGATCCCTCGGCGATGACGGGGTTGCGGACCATCGGCCTCACGGAGGCCGCAAATGATCAGCAACCCTGCCGTCCCCGAGGGATCATTTGATTTATGCTGTTGCGGGCGGAAAGGAGCATCGATGGCGTCTGAGGGCTTTTTTGAGCGGGTGTACGAGGTAGTCGAGCAGATCCCTGAGGGGATGGTTGCCACGTACGGCCAGGTGGCGCTGCTCGCCGGCCGTCCACGAAGTGCGCGGTACGTGGGCTATGCGCTGCACAGCAATCCGCGCCCCGGCGAGATTCCCTGCCATCGTGTGGTGTTTGCCGATGGCAGCATTTGCGAGGGCTTTGCGTTTGGCGGCCCCGATGCTCAGCGCGAACTTCTGCTGGGGGAGGGCGTGACGTTTGTCGACCCCGTGCACGTCGACTTGGCCGCCTGTCGTTGGCCAGCAGGGCTCTAGCGGCTCTGCCGTGGCCAAAACCACCACAAAGCTGGCTGTCCTCTTTGTGGTGGAACGCTGGCTCCATTGATGTTTCCCCAGATAAAACCTGCCAAAATAAACCTGTCCCTAATTGGCAGGTTTACCATGGCTAACTTATGGAGAAGGTGTGGCGGCGCGGTTTGATACTGCAAAGTAAACAATGGTGAACTATATTGTATGCAGCAACGGAGCAGGCAATAGGCGATGAAAAAGCCTGCCCTGTTGAGTTTGATTGCATTCCTCCCCTCTGTGCGATTCAACGGTGTACTTCAGGAAAGCGCCCGTCGGCTGCCATGGTCGGCGGGCGCTTTCCTGTAAGCATGGGGCAAACCCATCAGGTCTGTTATCCCATAATGAGGTACTGACGTTTGGTTTTAGGGGGGGCACTAACTTTGATTGTTAGTCCCGCTTACAGCAACCGATCTTGGTAAATCCCTGCGGCGCTTCTTCGCCTGCGGGGATTCTTGGGCTGTCGCTTCCCAGATATGCTTCTACATGCCGCGCGAACGCTTGCCACGACCACTCGTCTTTATCGGCCTCAAGCCGATCGGGAGAAATCGCGTTGAACAGGCACGTTGGAATCTCGTGCTCGTGCAGATTCTTAGCGATACACGGTGTGCAGCCCTTCTCGTGGTTGACAGGGTTAAATGGGCATTTCCGGTCGTTGCAGGTACAAAACGCAACTGAGCTCATGGGACTCCTTCCGGTCGGTCGGGTCTGCCGTAAAAGCTGCCGCATGTTAAACAATAGGGTGTCATTGCTTAACAGGATATAGCCTCAAGGTGCTTGCGACTTAGGGGTTCTGCCAAGCGGCTGAATATCTCGGCGACCGACCTCTGAAGAAAACAAAACCGCCGCAACGAGGATTGTGCCAATCGCGGCGGTTTAGTTTGAGTGTTGTTTATTGCTCTCGACTAGTACACCATGCCCATGGCGTCCTGAACCTCGGCCAGGGTCTGCTCGGCGATCTCGTTGGCACGACGGTTGCCCTCGTGCAGCACGTCCTTCACATAGTCCAGATCGTTCTCATAGCGCTGGCGACGCTCGCGGATCGGTGCGAAGTACTCGTTGACGGCCTCGGTCACGTACTTCTTGAGTTGGCCAGAGCCACCCATGCCAATCTCCTCGGCAATCTCGACCTCGGAGCGGCCGGTGCAGATGGCAGCCGTCGAAAGCAGGCCGGACACGCCGGGGCGGTTCTCGGGGTCGAACGTGATCATGCGCTCGGAGTCGGTCTGGCTCTTCTTGATGCGCTTGGCCGTCTCCTCGGCGGTCATCGAGATATTGATGGCGTTGCCGTAGCTCTTGCTCATCTTGCGGCCGTCCAGGCCGGGCAGCAGCGGGGTCTCGGACAGCAGCGCGTCGACCTCGGGGAACACCTTGCCGTAGCGGTTGTTAAAGCGGCGGGCGATGGTACGGGTGAGCTCGATGTGCGGCAGCTGGTCGCGACCGACGGGCACAACGTTACCCTTGCAGAACAGGATGTCGCAGGCCTGGTGTACCGGATAGGTGAGCAGAAGGCCGGTGAGCTCGTGGCCCGAGGCCTCCATCTCGGCCTTGACGGTGGGGTTGCGCGCCAGCTCGGCCTCGGAGACCAGCGACAGGAACGGCAGCATGAGCTGGTTGGCGGCGGGCACGGCGGAGTGCGTGTAGATCATGGTCTTGTCGGGGTCGATACCGCAGGCAAGGTAGTCCATGACCATGTTATACACGTTGTCCTGGATGTGCTCGGTGGTGTCGCGGTCGGTGATGACCTGGTAGTCGGCAATGAGCACGTTGGTCTTGGCGCCCATATTCTGCAACTCCACGCGGCCCTTGAGGGTGCCAAAGTAGTGGCCTAGGTGCAGACGGCCGGTGGGGCGGTCGCCGGAAAGCATGGTGAACTTCTCGGGCGTCTTGGCCAGGCCCTCGCGAATGGCGTTGCTCTTTTGCAGCGCGACTTCGTAGCTGTTCTCGTTTGGCATGATTGCTCCTAACGTATGTTCATGGGTCAAGATAATAACGCGTTTATTGAGAGGGGCGGGCGAAAGTGAGCAAGGGGGTGGTAAGGCGAGGCATGCGTGGCGGTCGAGGCGCGGTCACGAGCGGCCGACGGTAAGCAGAACAACCTTCTGCAGCAAACCTTAATACCTGTGGTGGCGCTCTCCCTTACGCTCCTCGGCCGCTTGCTCCTCCTGCTTAAAGGCGGGGTCGTCGGGGGTTATCAGCTCGTCTTCGTGCGTGCGCTTGTTGTAATGGTGGCGTAGCACGGGCTCAAACAGGTGCAGGTGCTTGGCGAAGGCTGCCGAGCCAATGCCAAGGACGGTAAAGATGAGCACGCGCATGGGGACTTCGACCTGGTTGATGGCGGCCGCACCGGCCGAAAGCAGGACACACCAGGCATAGATAAGCAGCACAGCCTGCTTTTGGTTATAGCCCTCTTGAATGAGGCGGTGGTGGATGTGGCCTTTGTCGGCCTGCCCAATGCTAATGTGGGCGCGCTTGCGGCGCACGATGGCGCTAAACGTGTCGATGATGGGCACACCGGCAACGATGAGCGGAATGATAAGCGAGGTGAGCGCGGCAGTGCGGCTCACATTAAGCAGCGAAATGGAGCCCAGCGCAAAGCCCAGCAGCAGCGACCCCGAGTCGCCCAGAAAGATACTCGCGGGGTTGAAGTTGTAGCGCAAGAAGGCCAGGCAGGCGCCAAACAACGCGATGGAGAGCGCGGCGGCATCGATGCGGCCCGAGAGAACGGCCATCGAGAACATCGTGAACGATGCGATGCCGCAGATGCCTGTGGCCAGGCCGTCAAGGCCGTCGATGAGGTTGATGATATTGGTGAACGCCACCAGGTAGACCACGGTGATGGGATAGGCGAGCCAGCCGAGCATAATCTCGCCGGGGGCAACCGGGTTGACGATGACGCCGATTTTTAGGCCACCCACGCAGGCGATGAGCGCGGCGAGGACCTGGCCGGCGAGCTTTTGCTTGGGCTTAAGCTGGAAGACGTCGTCGATCGCGCCGGTCGCAAAAATGACGGTAAAAGAAAGCGCCAGCATGGGGTAGCTAATGTGCAGGCGCGGATGCGGGACCAAGACGGGCGGCCAGCCCAGATGCCAGGTGCCCATAATCTGAACGATGCAGGCAACGACCAGGCCCAAAAAGACCGCCGTACCTCCCAAGCGCGGGATGGGCTTGGTGTTGATACGGCGTTTTGAAGGATAGTCAACGGCGTCGAGCTTGATTGCCAGACGTTTAACCAGGGGCACCGTAAGGAAGGTCGTGATATATGCCGCGGCTGCCACGCAAAGGAACGGTATGTAGCTCGTGGATGAAGCCATGTATCAAAAACCGCCAAGCGTCGAAGGAAAAGGTCAAAGGATGCCATGCCGCAAAGGGTATAGCTGACCCATGATACTCGACCAAAGGGGGTGCGGGGAATCGCGCCGATCGATAATCACGCGCTTACCAGATATTGGGATGGTGGCGGGGGTTCTGCCGAGTGCCGTTGGGTGTCATACGGGATCTGCGATGGCTATTTTTGGCAAAAACGGCAAAAGAAAACCACCCCCCACGTTACGAAAATGAACCCACCTAAAACAGGTGGGTGCCCTCATCGACCGTTCCAGCGTCCTTAACAACGAAGGATACCTGTACTACGTACGACTGTGTGGGCTCCCTAAATAAACGCGACGGTTCACCCAGTTGCTCCGCGGGGGGCGGAATACCTACATCATAAAGCTGCACTTTATCGATTCCAGTCTTGACATTACAAAAATCGTGTCGGACGATTACGGCGCCTTGGGCTCGAGCCGTCTGCGCGGTTGGTCCTTTTGCGTTTGAGCTGCTGAATCGTTGTTTTGGAGCATGTTTTTATGCCGACGTCGTTGACCGAACTTTTTTCGCCCGCCTGCCATTTGTGTCCGCGCCGTTGCGGTGCGGCGCGCGATGAGGGTGCGCGCGGCGTATGCGGTGCTAACGACACGCTCAAGGTGGCCCGTGCGGCGCTTCATATGTGGGAGGAGCCGCCTATCTCGGGCGAGGCCGGTTCGGGCACGATTTTCTTTAGCGGCTGCTCGCTCAAATGCGTCTATTGCCAGAACCACGAGATCTCGACGGGCAATTTTGGGCTTGAAATTTCGCCCGAGCGCCTGGTCGAGATTATGTTGGAGCTGCAGGACCAGGGCGCGAACAATATTAACTTGGTGACGGCGACGCACTACGCGCACCTGCTGCCGGCTGCGATTGCCGCGGCACGGGCGCGCGGACTGGTTGTTCCAATCGTCTACAACACAAGCGGTTATGAGCGCGCGAGTGCCGTGGCGGCGCTCGGCGATCTGGTCGATGTGTGGCTAACCGACTTTAAATATGCCGATGCGGGGCTTGCGCAGTCGCTCTCCCACATTAAGGACTACCCGCGTGTGGCCGTGTCGGGTTTGGCGCAAATGGCGCGCGAGATTGAGCGCCGTGGGGGAGAGCTGGTGGACGAGGATGGGCTCATGAAGCGCGGCATGATCGTGCGTCACCTGGTGTTGCCGGGGCATGCGGACGATTCGTGTCGCGTGCTAGACCTGGTGTGGCAGACGGTGGGTGATGTGCCGATCTCGGTCATGAACCAGTACACGCCCAATGCTCTCATGCGCGAGCAGGGCGGCGACTTGGCGCGAGCCGTGACGCGCGAGGAGTACGAGCGGGTGCTCGACCATGCCGACGACCTGGGCTTTACGACGATGTTCTGGCAAGAGGGCGGCGCGGTAGACGAGAGCTTTACCCCAGCGTTCGACACAACCGGCGTCCTCACCAGTGCAAAGTAGCTCTTTTGAGCAGTCTTTTTGGGACGGGGCTATTTTAGCTGCCCCTGCCGTTAATCGTCCAAATCGTTTTCGCTATCTGCCTGGGTAGCTAAAAAAGCCCCGTCCCAAAAAGACTGCTCCCGGTGGGGGTCGAGCTACATCCGAAAAGTAGTCAAAAAAGCCCCGG
>NZ_JBNPNG010000013.1:0-51372 GCF_050314535.1 Collinsella sp. SGI.095 | reverse complement strand
AAATGTCCGCGAAGGTTAGCCCTCAGATCCTGCTACGACTACGTCCTCGGATTGTGGGGCTGAATGAAGGACGTGGCTGAGGGGGTCTTTTGTCCCCTTCGCTGTTTCGCGGCTTTGCCGCGAAACCTCGCGCCACTTTGGGGATGGATGGAGGTTTTGGCTGTTGCCGCTTCTTATCCCTTTGCTTTTTCGCGGCTTTGCCGCGAAACGCGCAGCACCTTGGGAAATGCATTGATGCGTGGGCGGGGCTGGATTGCGGATTCAAATGGCTAGAGAGATATGGGCGCGAACGAGAAATCGTTATTGGGGTCATCCTTTTCCATAAACTCATCAAGACAAAACGTCATGTAGATTGGAACATACAGAACCTTGCCCTCTTTGCTGAGGTTCTCGTGGCTCAGTACAACGGCCTCGGGAATTTTGTACTCGCCCACACTCATCAGACGATCGAGGGCTGCGTGCGCTCGAACCTTCTTACCCGATTTGACCTCGATTGGGACAACATGCCCGTGGGCGCCTTCGATTACAAAGTCAACTTCACCGACCTCACGCGTTTGGTAGTACCATGCATCCGCCCCGAGGGCAACAAGTTCCTGCGCGACCACGTTCTCATAGAGACCACCAAGGTTGGGAGTTTTCATATCAAGATAGACGGCGCGTGCAGTGCTGCCGGGGTACCGCGATGCTAGCATGCCTGTATCAGACTCGTATAGTTTGAAGGCTGTCGTTTTCTCCGTCCTCTTGAGAGGACTCCGTGGCTCCGTCACCCTGGCGACCATCAATCCAACACCTGCGTTAACAAGCCACAGGAAATCCTGTTCATATTTTTTAAGGCGAGCTCCCTCACCCAGAGACGAAACAACAAAGCGATGGGACTCCGCCTCAAGCTGAACGGGAATTTGCTCAAAAATCGACCGAACGTTAAACGCTCGAGTCGATGCATATTTTGAGATATCGCTTTTGTACTGATCGACCAGCTGAGTTTGAAGCTCACGTGTGCTCACGAGCGAATAACCCGAATCAATATAGTTCTGAACGACCTCCGGCATGCCGCCGCAAATGATATATGCTCTATAGTTTTTGAGCATCGCCTCATGAATATAGTTTTCGACAGGATGCTTCTCGACAAGGCAGCTGCGAATACCGGCAAGCACATTCTCGCTGACGCTGTTTGCCCAACAAAACTCTTCAAAATCCATTGGGCGCATAACAATGTGCTCGACATACCCCACCGGAAAAGAAGAGATTCCCTTAAACTCGGTCCCAAGCATAGACCCCGAGAAGACATAGCTAAAGCGCCCATCCTCGACCAACGCCTTCATGAGTGTAACGATCTGCGGATACTCCTGAATCTCATCGACAAAGACAAGCGTGTCCCCCTCAACAAGCGGCGCATTCGCAAGAAGGGCTACGCGGTTGATGAAGTCAACGGAGTTCTTTGCGCCAATAAGCACATTCTTTGCCTCGACATTGAGTAGTAAATTGACCTCAAAATACGAAGCGTAGTTGCTTTTTCCGAACGCGCGAATCGCATAGCTCTTGCCGATCTGACGCGCACCAGTAACAAGTAATGCCTTATTGGAGGTATTCTTCCAGCTCAAAAGCTTATCAGTGACCTTACGGCGTAGCATAAAACCCCCAAATGACAAAAATTGGCAGATAGAATTGCCTGAAATCATACAAAAATTTGCGGATAATAGCGTGCGTAAATATACAAAAATTGGAAGATAGCAAAGGTCCGATAAGATCTCAAAGCCACTGAAACAGCGCTCTACTTTGCGAAGGGGCTGGAGACGCTGCTGTGTGCGTCTCCAGCCCTCTGATTCTTACTTTTGGTTCCGCGATGGGACTTTGTTGGCCTTCCTGGTCGGTTTACCTTGTCTCGCCGCTCTCTGTGCGTAGGCGGTAGCCGTGGACGAGGTCGCTCATAGCCGGCCAGGGAATCTGGCGGTCGACCCAAAATTGGAGCTGGACCAGATAGCGCTCGGTGGCGCGTGTGAGGGCCGCGAACTGTTCGTGAGTCTCTACCTGGGCGTAGAGGTCGCGGCTGTGGGCGAGGATTGCCGTCGTGTCGTCCATTTTGCCGGTGACGTCGAAGGCGCCCGAGAACCAGTCGCACAGGCGCGCGGCACTGTTGTTGATTGTTGCGAGGTCGGCGGTGCCGTCGTTGGCGTTTTCGTTGGCCTGGGCACGCAAGAGGGAGAGGGCGTCGGCGGCGTTCATACAGTAGCCGACGGTGAAGTTCCAGACGGCGAATTCGCGGCCGGTGTCGAGCTTGCGGCGGCGCATGTAGTCGATATCGCGCGGTTCCTCGAGCATCATTTGGTCGGCGAGGGCCTCAAGTGCAGTGGTGTACTCGGCAAGGTCGAGTGTGAGCAGGGTGTTGATATCCATCATCTTGAGGCCTCCGTTTCGATCTCGACGATTTCGTTTTTAATGTACATGCCCTGGTTGTCCCAGACATTGCGGCAGGCGGCGGCAAAACGCTCGCGGTCGGCTTCGCAGATGCGGGCGAACATGCTGCAGGTGCCAAAGGGCTCGCACACGTCAAAGAAGATGCAAATTGACGACCAGCCGCCATACCAGCTCACGGCGCCCGCCGGCTCGTGAAAGACGGGGTTCTCGATGTGCTCGTAATTGGCGATGGGGCCCGATACGGGATAGGTTACCTCGGCATCGCAGATCTTGGCCGAAAAGATACGTGACTCGACCGGACAGGACGATTCGAACAGCTTGCATGCCTCGGGAGCCTTGTCCCAGAGCATGTCGGCGAGAAACGTCTCGCCATTTAGCGTGATCTTGAGCATTTTTGTCATAGTAAGGACCTCCTCAATCCGTCGCTCAAGGGGTTCGCTGGCGGATAAGGAGAAGACAGCAGCGGGGTCGCCGAACCCAAACTTCACGACAAATCTCTGTCGCCCCAGCCCGTGCTGTTCCTCGCTAAAGTACCATGCCGCAATTGCGCGCGCAATATCAGTTTTTGAATTTCTGGAAGCGGCAATCGACGAGACGGCTCGCCGGCTGCCGGCCGACGCGCGGTAAAGGTGCTCGTCTATTCCCTAAGTTGGATGAAAAACGCTATGTTATTGCAGGGCTGCATACTCGTCCAATAAGTGCATAGAATCTCGTATAGTGCGAGTAAGATTTTGCGCTGTCTGTTTTGTGTTTAGCAAAGATATAGTTTGCATAATCTGGTCTAATCCCTGCTATATCAAAATAAAGTCGCACGTAAATAGCTTAGATATGCTTGAGCTGGACATCTTTACGCTGAACGGGTAAAAACGACCGTTCACCGTTCAACTGTTTTCAAAATGAATAAAATGAGCGATAAAGAGAATATAAACCTTAATAAACTCGCGTATTGCACGGACGTGGGTTATTAATGGGATGTAGGCCTTTTACAGAAAGGATTCCAGCAATGTCTAAGCCTCTTGGCAAGCCCGATCGTATTGTCGTCGCCCTTGGCGGCAACGCCCTCGGCAACAACCCCGTCGAGCAGATCGAGGCCGTGAGCAACACCGCCCACGCACTCCTTGGTCTCATCGAGCAGGGTAACGAGATCATCATCACCCACGGCAACGGCCCGCAGGTCGGCATGATCCAGAATGCCTTCGCCGCCGCCCACGACGCCATCGGCACCCCCGAGATGCCGCTGCCCGAGTGCGGCGCCATGTCCCAGGGCTACATTGGTTATCACCTGCAGCAGGGCATCGGCCGCGAGATGCACAAGCGCTATAAGCGTTGGCACGCCGCCACCGTCGTCACCCAGATCGAGTGCGATCCGGATGATCCCGCGTTCAAGAACCCGACCAAGCCGATCGGCCCCTTCTACACCGAGGAGCAGGCCAAGGAGTTCATGGCCGAGGATCCCTCCAAGGTCTTCGTCGAGGATTCCGGCCGCGGCTGGCGCCGCGTCGTCGCCTCCCCCGATCCCAAGAAGATCGTCGAGGCCGACTCCATCCTCAACCTGCTCGACAACGAGTTCATCGTCATCGCCTGCGGTGGCGGCGGCATTCCCGTCGTCCGCGACTACGAGAACAAGGGTTGCTACAAGGGCGTTCCCGCCGTCATCGACAAGGACCTGGGCGGCGAGCTGCTGGCCGAGGACTGCGACGCCGACGTTCTGTTCCTGCTGACCGCCGTTGAGCATGTCGCCATCAACTTTGGCAAGCCCAACCAGGAGGAGCTCGAGGACCTCACCGCCGACGAGGCCGAGCGCCTGGCCGACGAGGGCCAGTTCGGTAAGGGTTCCATGGAGCCCAAGGTCCGCGCTGCCATCAAGTTCGCCCGTTCCCGCAAGGGCCGCACCTGCATTATCGGCGCCCTGGACAAGGCCGCCGAGACCATGGCCGGCCTCTCCGGTACCCGCATCCACGAGTAGCCTCTACTCTGTTGCCTCTCTTGTGGGCGCCAGGCAAAGCGCCCACAAACTAGCCTCTCTTCATGAGCCCCGCAGTCCGCTCCGACTGCGGGGCTTTTGCTATTCACCTAGTCATTGGGGACGTTCCTTTCCTGCCGGCAGCTTGGGACAGTCCTTAAAGGCTGCGCCGCCAACTGCGGAAAGCGTATCCCAGAAAGAGCCTCTAAAATGGGGCACAGTTTCCCTAGACCCCTCAACCGGAAAATGCATCCCGGAATTTGGCCGAAAAGTGGCCCGCAGTTTCCCAAACAGGCCGTGCACGGAAAGTGTATCCCGCAATCGAGCTCCAAAGCGGGAGACGTTTTCCATGCTGGCAGTTTCTGGCGGTGTGGGGCAGCCGGCATGGCCGCCCACGAGCGGCATCCGCAAGGGCCGTCCCCAACGACCAATCATTTAAGTCTGTCCCCAATGACTAGTAGTAGGCCCACATGGCTTCGACTTCGTTAAGGACTTCTACGACGCCCCAGCGGCGGGCGCTGCGGCTTTGCGAGTTGGGGTCGTAGACTCCCACCTGATCGACATCGTCGATGCCCCAGAGCACGATATAGTGTCCAACGCTGGTAAAGGTGCCGGGACGAACCGATGCGATGATGGGCGCGCCCGAGCGCAGAGCCTGGGTGAGGGAGCTGCGATCGATATGGAGCTCAGTTCCGTTAAGGCCCAGCTGCCATGCGCCGCTTGTCATAAACGACCACTCGGTGGCACCGGTGGGTGCATAGTTGCCCGCCTCGGAAAGCGCGCACATATCGACGGGGGTCATATTGGTGCGTCCCGTCTTAAAGATGTAGACCATGGTGAGGCACGTGGGCCCGCAGGCATTTTGGCGGATGGTGCCGCCGGCGTAAGGCAGCTCCGACCACGCAGGGTCGATCTGATAGATATGGGGCATCGTGCCGGCTTGCCATTGCGAGCGTGGGGTCGAAAAGGCGAAAGAATAACCGGGTGCGACGGGGGCCTTGAGCAGCTTGTCCTCGGCGGTGGGCTCGAGACCGGCCGACCCGTGGGACATACAGGAGCTCATAAGCACAAAGACCAGACAGGTGAGGATAGAGCACAGTGCGAGGCGAAGTCGACGAGCCGGCAGGGCGGGGGCATTCGCGTGCGATGTCGAGCGGTAGGGCTTGCCGTCGCGTCCGCCTTGGGGATGCGAAAAGAAGCGGTTGATATGGATGCCGGGCTGACGTGCGCCGTTGCGGCGCAGTTGCGGAACCTCGGCTTGACGCTGTCGAGTGCGCGCGCCCAAGCGGCTATCTTGCTGCGCGCTTGTGCCCGTGCGCGGACGGCCACTCTGCCGTATTCTGCTTGACTGCTGCCGAGACGAAGGCCTGGGTTGCTCTTGGAGGCGTTGCGGATTGCTGCTCGTGGCACTTCTGGGCATAGGCGTGGTGCGGCCAGCAAGGCGAACGCTTTGTCGCCGTTGATCACCGTCGTTGTATCCGTAGGCCATTCGTACCGCCTTGTCTCATGTATAACCTGTCCATCCTACAAAAAAGATGTGCAACAAATGGGTCTGCGCGTCAAAAGCTCGGTAAACGGTATGAAAGGCGCAAAACACACGGCCTCAAAAATATCTCTATATGCGTCCGATGAGCGTGCGCCCGTCGGTCGGGCGGCAACAATGAGCGGCAAACCGTGCCGTTCGTCCCAAAAACGGCGCCGCTCATATGCGAGTTCGGCCTTCGGTCGAGCCATGGGCGGCCATGCTGTGCCAAGGCCGTATCTTAAAGCCATGAAATAAAAAGTGCGCGGCAAAACAGGCCGTGCAAGGGGTGACGCCAAGGGGCGTCAGAAAGGAAAGGAGGGGAACAATGGCGGACAAGAACGCAGAAGTTGCAGTCGAGGATACCGGCGGCATGAAGAAAACGCTTTCGCTCTGGAACTTCTTCACCATCGGTTTCGGTGCCATCATCGGTACCGGTTGGGTTCTGCAGGTCGGCGACTGGATGGTCGTGGGCGGCGGTCCCGTTCCCGCTATGATCGCATTCCTCTTGGGTGCAATCTTCCTCGTGCCCGTCGGAGCTGTTTTCGGTGAGCTTACGGCTGCTATCCCCATCTCGGGCGGCATCGTCGAGTATGTCGATCGTAGCTTTGGCCGTACACTGAGCTACATCACCGGTTGGCTCCTGGCCCTGGGCAACGGCATCCTGTGCCCGTGGGAGGCCATTGCCATTTCGACTCTCGTGTCCGAGATGTTCGGTAGCCTGCCCGGTCTTGAGTGGCTGCGCGCCGTCAAGCTCTACACCATCCTGGGCGCCGACGTTTACCTGTTCCCGACGCTGATCGCGCTCGGCTTTGCAGTCTACGTCATCTTCCTCAATTTCCGCGGTGCCAGCTCGGCCGCCAAGCTCCAAGCCTTCCTGACCAAGGCCCTGCTCTGCGGCATGCTACTCGCCATGGGCGTCTCGCTGTTCACCGGCTCGCCGAATAACGCCATGCCTGTGTTCTCCCAGGTCGCCGGTGCTGGCGGCGGTAAGGCCGCAACCGAGGGCACCAGCCTGTTCGCCGGTATCGTGTCGGTCCTGGTTCTGACCCCGTTCTTCTACGCCGGTTTCGACACCATTCCTCAGCAGGCTGAGGAAGCAGCCGAGGGCCTTAACTGGAACAAGTTCGGCAAGATCATCTCCCTGGCCCTGCTGGCCGCCGGCGGCTTCTACATGGTCTGCATTTACTCGTTCGGCACTATCCTTGACTGGCATGAGTTTGTTAAGAGCCCGGTTCCCGCGCTTGCCTGTCTTAAGGGCATCAACATGCTCCTGTACCTGGCCATGCTCGTCATCGCCACGCTTGGACCCATGGGCCCGATGAACTCCTTCTACGGCGCCACGAGCCGCATTATGCTCGCCATGGGCCGCAAGGGCCAGCTGCCCGAGAAGTTTGCCGAGGTCGATCCCAATTCCGGCGCTCCCAAGCTCGCCTGCGTCGTTCTGGCCATCATCACCGTCGTCGGTCCGTTCCTGGGCAAGAACATGCTCATCCCTCTGACCAATGTGTCGGCTCTCGCCTTCATCTTCTCTTGCGGCATGGTCGCTCTTGCCTGCCTGCGCATGCGCTTCACCGAGCCCGACCTACCTCGTCCCTACGAGGTGCCCGGCGGCAAGTTTGGCATCAGCCTCGCCATCGCTGCCTGCGCCATCATCATCGGCCTGCTCGTGATTCCGTTCTCTCCCGCCTCCCTCAACATGGTGGAGTGGAGCATCGTGATCGGCTGGTTGGCTATTGGCCTGGCTCTCATGGCTTTCACCAATTCCCGTAAAAAGTAACGCCGAGCCGGGGCGGATTGGGTGCGCGGTGCCCTCTCTCCCGCGTACCGAACCCGGCATCACTTGGGTAGCTTTGTGAGGCCTTAACCCAACACGGCCTCACCCACTATATGGATCCATAAGGAGGAACCATGTCCACTAAGTATGCAATCGTTGGCGGCAAGCTCATCGACGGTACCGGTGCCGAGCCGGTCGAGAACTCCCTCGTTCTCGTCGACGATAACGGCAAGATCGAGTACGCCGGTGTTATGCAGGACCTTCCCGAGGGCGTTGAGGTTATCGACGCCGCCGGCAAGACTGTCCTTCCCGGCCTGATCGACACCCACCTGCACTTCTCGGGCAACCTGACCGACGATGACACCGATTGGGTCATGCAGCCGCTCCTCGAGAAGCAGGCCGTCGCCGTCAAGCAGGCCTACGACTGCCTCACCCACGGCCTCACCACCGTCTGCGAGATCGGCCGCTTTGGTATCCAGATTCGCGACTGCATCGACAAGGGCGTCTTTAAGGGTCCGCGCGTTCTGGCCACCGGCCTCGGCTTCTGCCGTGTTGCCGGTCACGGTGACTCCCACCACTGCACCCAGGAGCTCAACAAGGAATCCCATCCCTGGGGCGACCAGGTCGACGGTCCTTGGGATCTGCGCAAGGCCGTCCGTCGTCGCCTGCGCGAGAACCCCGATGCCATCAAGATCTGGGCTACCGGTGGCGGCATCTGGCGCTGGGACTCCGGTCGCGACCAGCACTATTGCTCCGAGGAGATCCAGGCCGTGGTCGAAGAGGCCAAGATGGTCGGTATCCCCGTGTGGAGCCACTGCTACAACAACCACGCCGCCGCCTACGATTCCGTTCGCTTTGGCTGCGAGCAGCTGATTCACGGCTTCGATATCGATGAGCGCACCATGGACCTCATGGCCGAGCAGGGCACCTTCTTCACCCCGACGATCGCCTTCCTGCCCACCTGGTACGCCACCTATCCTCCCGTCTACGTCCCCGAGCTGCACGACAAGTACGAGGGTACCCTGGTCGAGAAGGAGCTGCAGCGCAACTATGACTGCCTGCGCGAGGCCAAGAAGCGCGGCGTCGTCATGACGATCGGCTCTGACTCCTTCTCCTTCGTCACCCCGTACGGCACCTGCTCCATCGAGGAGATGTACGAGTTCGTCGACAAGATCGGCTTCACCCCGGTCGAGACCATCACCTGCGCCACCCTCAACGGTGCCAAGATGTGCCACATCGAGGACGAGACCGGTTCCATCGAGGCCGGCAAGTGCGCCGACCTGCTGGTCGTCAACGGTGACGTCGCCGCCGACATCCACGTGCTCAACACCGACAACATGGACGTCATCATGAAGGACGGCTGGATTGTCGAGGCCGGCAGCTTCGGCGAGGCAAACAAGTACAGCGCCTAAGCTACCGTTTGTCGATGGCTGGATGGAAAACACAGTTTTTGATTGCATAATGCAATGGAGAGGGTCGCTTGCGGCCCTCTTTATTGCTATCGGTACTACGGACAAGAGGGGATGACGGTGGATTTAAACAGGCTGAATCTGGGCAAGAGTTACAACTCTACCAAGGTCTTTCGTACGGCCCAGCATGTGGTTCAGGCCATCCTACTCGGTGTTGTCGTTCCGGCGCTTATCTTGCTGCTTATCTGGGATTTAACCGATAATCCCAATCCCGTTCCAGGCGTTGTCGTTATTGCAGGCCTGGTCATGCTGTGCTTCTTCTTCTCGTATGTCTTTGTGGTCCCCGATGACCTCACATCGAGCGCAACCGACCGCACGCTCGCCATCGCATCAAAAATATTTGCCTACACGTCGCGCGGCCTTACGCCCGAAGCGGCCCTGGGTGCCTCTAAAATCATCCTGTCCGAGACCATCGCTTCTGCCATCTGCTTTACTGACGGCAGGCAGGTGCTGGCAAGCTGGGGCGAGGACTCGGCAAAGTGCCCTGCCGGAACCCCGGTAGTGCTCAAGACCACGCTCAGCGTGATTGAGACGGGCGAGCAGAGCGTGTTTTCGCGTGATGCCTCCAATGAGACGGGCGGCTATTTTCCCCGTCTGCGTGCCGGTATTGTCGCGCCGCTTAGCGTGCGTGGTCATTGCGTGGGCACACTCGAGCTGTATTACCCCCGCCTGAGCAGCATCGATATGCGCCAGACGGCGCTTGCCTCGGGTTTCGCCGATCTCATTTCCACGCAGCTCGCCAGCTTTGAGCTCGAGCGCCAGGATGAGCTCACGGCCCGCGTTGAGCTCCGCGCTCTGCAGTCGCAGGTCGATCCGCATTTTCTATTCAATACCATTAGCACGATCGTTTCGCTCGTTCGAACCGAGCCCGACAAGGCGCGATCGCTGCTGATCGACTTTTCCAACTACTATCGTCAGACGCTTTCTGACTCCGATACGCTCACCACGCTCGAGCGCGAGGTGGAACAGGGCACCCGTTATATCAATCTTATGCAGGCCCGGTATGGCGACGGCCGTCTGCGCGTTTCGGTCGACATCGACTTTGAGGTGCGCGACAGCCTGGTGCCGCCGTTTATCTTGCAGCCGCTGCTCGAAAACTGCATCAAGCATGCGCAGCGCGAGACCGAGCCGCTTTCCATTCGTGTTAGGGCTTTTGAGACCGATGACGGCTTGGAGATCATCGTCGAAGATGACGGCATCGGTATGAGCGAAGAAGTCTGCGCGCATCTGTTTGAGCAGCATCGCCGAGAGGAGCCCGAAAGCATTACCGCCGACGGCTCCGTCAAGCGAGGCTGCGGCCTGGCGCTCTTCAACGTGCTTCAGCGCATCCATTTCTTTTACGGAGAAGATTCTGGCATGCGCGTGAAGTCCCAGGAGGGCGTGGGAACGCAGGTCATCGTTGAGTTGAACGGCGAGCCGCATGAGCCGGCGCCGCTAACGGTGTAGCACGCGGTTGGATTGAGAGAAAAAAAGAGGGGAAGCGCATATGTCCGAAGGCTGGAATATCTTGGTGGTTGATGACGAGCCCCCAATTAGGGCTGAGCTACGCTATCTGTTGGAAAAGGATGCGCGTGTGGGCCAGATTGCCGAGGCGGGCAATGTCACCGAAGCCGTGGAATCGATTCTGTCGAACAAGCCCGACGTGCTGTTTTTAGACATTACCATGCCCGGTCGCTCGGGAATTGAGCTTGCCGAGACGCTTCAGAACCTAAAGACACCGCCGGTCGTGGTGTTTGTGACGGCATTTGCCGAGTATGCGGCCGATGCCTATAACCTCGATGCCGTCGATTACATCGTAAAGCCGGTCGAGGATGCTCGCCTGTCAAAGGCGCTCGATAAGATCGAGACCGCCCTGGGCGCTCGCCGTGTCGTCCATGCTCCGCGCCAGCCTTTGCGCCTGACGGTGGATCGTGGGGGTAAAAAGGTGTTCATTCCCGTGGCGGATGTCTGCTACTTTGAGGCGCGCGCCGATTTTTGCAACGCCGTCTGCGCCGAGGGAACATATCTGATCAATGAGTCGATTTCATCGCTCGAGCGGCGCCTGGCCTCCGAGGGCTTTATCCGTGTCCACCGCAGCTATCTGGTCAACTTGGAAGACGTGCACAATGTCGAGATCGGTTCTACGGGTCTTATGGAACTCAGGCTCGATCGCGTAACCTCGACGGTGCCCGTGTCCCGTCGTCGCGCTGCCGAGGTTAAGGCGCGCCTGGGGCTTGTGTAGACGGTCCGCATGCCATCGTTTGCCGACGCGGGTTTGGCATGGCCGCGCGGTGGGCATAATGGGTGACATCGAATGAAATCGAAAGGATCATTATGCCTGCGCTTATTACGCATCATCTGTTTGGCGAGGAAAGCATCGATCGTCTGCCGCAGGGCGTCATTACGTCCGACGAGGAACGCATTGCCTTTATCCTGGGCAACCAGGGTCCCGACCCGTTTTTCTTCCACATCCTGACGCCGCGCGTTTCCGACTGCACGCTGCTGGCGCAGGCCATGCATCGCTCGCGCATGTCGCGCCAGTTCTCGTGCCTGCGCGACGGCGTGTCCCATCTGCTCCCGCGCGATGCCAACTTGGGCCGCGCCTTTGCGCTGGGCCTGCTGTCGCACTACGTGCTCGACCGTAATGCCCACCCCTTTGTCTACGAGCAGCAGTTTGGCATTGTCGAGTCCGATCTCGAGCTGGGGGATTCGGGCAGCCAGGTCCATGCGGTGCTCGAAAGTGACCTGGACGTGTTGATGCTGCAGCTCAAGCGCGACGGGGCCACGGTCGAGGACTATCCGCCGGCGGGCGAGATCGTCACCACCGACCGCATCAATCGCGTGGCCGGCGTGCTGATGAGCTATGTTGCCGGGCGTGTGTACGGTATCGATATCCCAGCGGGGGAGTACGGTGCCGCCGTTGCCGACATGCAGCTGCTCTATCGCGCCATTGAACCGGCGGGCTCGGCCAAGACGCGTGCAATTGCCCTGGTCGAGGGCCTAGTACACGACTACTCCCTGCTCGATGGCCTTGCTCACCGCGTGACGACCGAGCCGCCCGAGCGCACCGGCAATCTGGTCCATCTGACGTGGAAGAATCCCTTTACCGATGAGGTCTCGAACGAGAGCTTCCCCGAGGTCTTTGACCGCGCGCTGGTCGATTACGGGTGCACGGTCACCCGCTTTATCGAGACCGGCGATATGGAGGCCGTGACCAACCACGTCAATTACAGTGGTCGCGTGCTCGGCGCTGACGAAGAGTTCGACCGCGAGGAGTAGGGCTCGTGCGTGCCCCTTTGCCGAATCCTTACCGGTGCCTCTGTGCAATTGGGGTACGATGAACTGACTGCATATCGGGCGAATACGAAGGGTCCCTGTCCATGAAATACACCAAGCTCGAGCGTAACTGGGTTATGTACGATGTGGGCAATTCGGCCCTCGTGTTGCTCAACACTTCGGTGGTGCCCATCTACTTTAACGCCATCAATACCGGTGCTTCCTCGGCCGATCTGGTGGTCGCTTGGGGTAGCGCGCAGACGATTGCCTCGCTGGTCATTGCCATGCTCATGCCCATTCTGGGCGCGCTTGCCGATTACGCCGGCAACAAGATCAAGTTCTTCTTGGGCTTCTTCCTCACGGGTTTGGTGCTTTGCCTGGCGCAGGCTATCCCAATGTCCGCCATGGCATTTTTGACCGTGTACGTGCTGTGCACCATCGGCCTTAACTCTTCTATGACGTTCTATGACGCCATGCTGCCCGACATTACCACCGACGAGCGCATGGACGCCGTGTCCAGCTCGGGCTATGCCTGGGGCTACATCGGTTCCACCGTGCCGTTCATCATCTGCCTGGCGCTTATCATGGGCGGTCCCGCTCTTGGCGTCCCCACCATGCTGGCAACGCGTCTGTCGTTTGTCATCACTGGTGCCTGGTGGCTCATCTTTACCCTGCCGCTCATTCGCACCTATAAGCAAAAGTACGGTCGCGAGCGCGGTCCCGAGGACACCATCGGCCACATCGTGGGCGGCGTGTTCTCCGAGGTCGTACACACCATGCGCGAGATCGCTCACAACAAGACCGTGCTGGTCTACATGATCGCGTTCTTCTTCTACATCGACGGTGTGCACACGGTCATTTCCATGGCAACCAGCTACGGTTCGGCTCTGGGCATCGACTCGACCCAGCTGGTACTGGCCCTGCTCGTTACGCAGTTCGTGGCCTTTCCGTCCGCCATCATCTACGGCAAGCTCGCCGGACGCGTGGGTACGCTCAACATGATCCTGGTGGCGGTCGCCGCCTACATGGGCATTGTGCTGTTCGCCGCGTTTTTCCTCAAGACCGCCTTTGAATTCTGGGTGCTTGCCATTATGGTCGGCCTGTTCCAGGGTGGCGTGCAGGCACTCAGCCGTAGCTACTTTGGCCGCATCATCCCCAAGGAAAAGTCCAACGAGTACTACGGCTTCTTTGACATCTTTGGGCGCTATGCAAGCGTTATGGGCACCTTTCTGGTGTCGGTCGTCACCTCGCTGACTGGCAACCCGTCGCTGGGCGTTCTTTCCATTGCTGTGCTGCTGGTCGTTGGCTTTATGCTGCTGGCCCGCCTGTCTCGCATGACTCGAGCGGCAGAGCATGCCGCATAGGAGCGAGCGGCTATTGTGCCTGTCCGCGGTACTCTTTTGGGGTTATCCGCAATAAACATTGCGACTTGCGAGCAATGATTTGCCCAAGTGGGTATGATGGAATCAGCTAGGTCGCGGGGCGTCGCCTGTGTTTGGCGGCGCCTCGTTTTTGTGTTGCAGGGAGGGAAGGCATGAACGCCACGGTTGTGATTCCAACATATTGGGCGGGCGATGATGCCCATGCAAACGCTCCCGGTGTCTATGACCACTCGACGAATCTCAACGCCGCCAATCCCGAGCTCGATCACTGTCTTGCTTCGCTCGAGCAGGTACGCGATATTCCGCGAATCATCCTTTTGGTGGTCTGTCCCATCTCGGCCACGGCGGATGTGTCGAAGCGCGTACGCGAAATCGTCGACGCGCACCCTACGCTCAAAGTTACCGTAGTCACCAATACCCAGGCATCGCGTATCGCCGACCGCGTAGCGCAGATTGCGCCCAAGGGTTCGGGAGAATGCGTGAGCCTGCGTGGCTATGGCGCCATCCGCAATATGGGACTTGCCTGTGCCGCCGTGCTGGGTCACGATGCCGTCATCTTTTTGGATGACGACGAGACTGTCATCGATGCCGACTTTATGAAACGCGCGACTTACGCGTTGGGGCAGCAGACGCGTCAGGGTCTGCCAATCTTGGTTAAGAGCGGCTACTTTTACGATCGAGACGGATCGCCGCTGGCCCCCACGGACAAGGTGGGCATCTGCCACCGTTGGTGGACCAAGCGTATTGAGTTCAATCGCTGGATGAAAAAGGCGCTCTCGGGCACCCGTATTTCGCGTTCAAACTATGTGTGCGGCGGCCTTATGGCCCTCCATGCCCGCGCCTTTACCCGCGTGGCATTTGACCCGTTTATCACTCGTGGCGAGGACCTGGACTACCTCTTTAATATGCGCATGTTTGGCTACGACGTATGGTTTGATAACGAGTGGACCGTGCGCCATCTGCCGCCCGAGTCCGAGAAACGCTCGCCGCGCTTTATGCAGGACGTGTACCGTTGGTACTACGAACGTGCCAAGCTAACGTTTGCCGCACACCAGAAAGAGCTCGTTCCCGTTACAGCCGCATCTCTCATGCCCTATCCGGGCCCGTGGATTTCGCGCGAGCTTGACGATCGCGTGCGTAAGACTGCCATGGTCCGCAGCATGTTTACCCGCGAGCACGAGGGATACCTACGCATTTGGCGCCACGGTATTGACGAGGCCAGGACTTACGCACGCCAAAACGCCGCAAGCTACCTGCGTTTCCAGAGCTTCTGGCCCAAGATTATGGATGGGCTCTGGCGTGACGCCCAGCTGACCAGCATCCTGGAGGGGACTGAATGATCGACCGCCGCGCCCAGCGCGATAGTTCAATGTCAATCTTTCGCATCATTGCCGTATCCTGCGCCATTTGTGTGCTGGTGTACTTTGTTTTTGCCCTGGCGACTGGAATCGAGCCAATCGCGACCGTGGTCGCCTGTGCGCTGCTATGCATCTTCCTGTGTATCTTTATCTTTTTGACGCTCAATCCCGATTCGGTTCGCTCGCAGTACACCGAGGAGACGCTCTCGGTGGCCTCGGCCATGCTCGAGGACATTAAAGGCGGTCTGACGCAGGAGTCAGCACGTCTGGTGTGCCAGCGCATTTTGCCCGAGACACGCGCCATGACAGTTGCCGTTACCGACGAGAGCAACGTACTGGCCTGCGCGGGCGAGTTTGAGGAAAAGCTGCTGCCCAATTCTCCCATTCATACGCTCGCCACGCGCTACGTCATCGAACACGGTATCGTCCAGTCGTTCAACCGCGTGGTGGACGTGGTGGGTTCGGATGGCTCACACAACCAGGTCCCCGCTGGCATCATCGCGCCCATCAAGGTGGGCGACCGCACCGTCGGCACGCTCAAGTTCTATTACAAGACCCCGCGTGCCGTCGACCGTACCCAGTATGCGCTCGCCTCGGGTTTTGCCGAAATCCTGTCCACGCAGCTCGCCATTCACGAGCTCGAGGTGCAAAAGGAGCTCACGGCCCGTGCCGAGGTGCGTGCCCTGCAGGCGCAGATTAACCCGCACTTCTTGTTCAACACGCTCAACACCATCGCATCGTTTACGCGTACCGACCCGCTGCGCGCCCGCGAGCTGCTGCGCGAGTTCTCCTCGTTCTATCGCGCAACGCTCGACAATTCGGGCTCGCTCATTCCCGTGTCGCGCGAGGTCGCACAGACCAAGCGCTACCTGACGTTTGAGAAGGCGCGCTTTGGCGAGGATCGCGTGCTGGCGACCTTTGACGTGTCCGAGGACGTCGAGGACACGCTGGTTCCGGCATTTGTGATCCAACCGATTGTCGAGAACGCCGTGCGTCACGGCATGGGTGATGCCAGTGCGCTGAAGATTGACGTGACGGTGCGCAGGGATGGTGACGATGCGATTTTGATTTCGGTGGCCGATGACGGTGTGGGCATGGACGAGGGCATCGCTGCCAGACTGTTTGACGAGCGCTCTGCCCGTCCCGACGCCAGCTCCCCGCAGGGTGGCGGCGCCGGCGTTGCCATGCACAATATTTCGGAGCGCATTCATCGCTTTTATGGGCCGCACTCCTATACGCGCGTCGAATCGGCGCCGGGTAAGGGCACTAAAGTGCTCCTACATCTCGATTTGTCGGAGAGCATCTTCGACATTCAAGAGTAGAATAATTGGTCACGGGCTTAACGCCGGTTGGCGTATGCTCGATGTAGTTTGTTGACGAAAGGTTTTATCCCCATGCTGCGTGCGATGATTGTGGATGATGAGGCCCCGGCCCGTTCGGAACTTCGCTTCTTGCTCGAGCAGACGGGCAAGATCGGCACGATCACAGAAGCGTCGAGCGTTCGCTCCGCCATCGAGATGCTTATGGAGAGTCGCGTTGATGTCGTGTTCCTCGATATTTCGATGCCTGGCGCTTCGGGTCTGCAACTTGCCGAGGCGCTGCATAAGCTTAAGAATCCGCCGGCGATCGTGTTTGTGACCGCGTACAGCGATCATGCGGTTGAGGCGTTTGATGTGGATGCCGTCGACTATCTGATGAAGCCGGTAGAGGAAGCCCGCCTGGATCGTGCAATCGAGAAGGTCATGCAGCGCACGAAGCCCGTTGCGGACAGCAAGGTGACCATCGAGCGCATCCCGGTGGAGAAGGGCGGCCGCAAGGTGCTCATCCCCGTGGACGACATTCGCTTCATTATGGCCAAGGACGATTACTCCTGTATCTATACCGTCGACGACCGTTTTTTGTCGACGACCTCGCTGGCACAGTTCGAGGCCAAGCTCTGTGATTTTGGCTTCTTCCGCGTTCACCGCCGCTATATCGTTAACCTGGCGTGTGTTACCGACGTCGAGACGGTCCCCTCGGGCGCTATCCAGCTGGGCATTACGGGCGTCGACGAACGCGTACCGGTTTCGCGCCGTCGCGTCGTACCGCTCAAGAAGGCCCTGAGCCTCTAGCACACCGGCCCCGCAGCCCTGTAGACCAAAATCGTCTGCGGAGCCGCGGGGCTTTTTGTATGAATGCACCAAATCGTTTTGCGGAAGGGATCCCATGAACAGTGCAAGCGCCAAGCGTATCGACATCATCTCGGACACCCACGGTTATCTGTCGCCCGCGCTTTTAGATGAGTTGAGCGGCGCGGACCTGATTATCCATGCCGGCGATCTTACGTCGGAGATGGACTACGAACATCTGCGAACCATCGCCCCCGTGCGAGCGGTTCTGGGCAATAACGACTACTACCGCGATTACGGGCCCGAAGTGGACCGTCTGGCGCTCTTTAGCTACGAGGGCCTTAAGTTTGCCGTAGCCCACTACCGCGAAGACCTCCCGGTGGGATCCGTGGACGTAGCCATCAACGGTCACACTCACGTAACCAAAGAGGCCCAGGTGGGCCGCTGCTTGGTCCTCAACCCAGGCAGCGCCAGCTACCCCAGGGGCACCCGAGGCCCCACCATGGCCAGAATGCTCGTCAAGGACGGCAAGATTCTCAGCACCAAATTTATTGACCTAGAGTAAACGCAACAAAAACGGGGGATGCAGATTGCATCCCCCGTTTTTCTTTGAGCCAAAGGCCGAAGTTCAACAACAACCATCAGGCAACCCCGCCGAGGAGAACGGGGGTCCCGAGCCGCGAAGCGGCGAGCAACAAAGTCTTCGAACAAAGTGACGGCAGGGAGGGTCTCCGGGGCCGGCTGGCGCGGGTTAAGTTTGTCGCGAGTTCCGCACGCAAAGGAAAGCACTTAATGTGCTTTCCGTCTTGCGCAGGACTGTAGAGCAGCAAACTTAACCCGCGCCAGCCGGCCCCGGAGACCCTCCCGGAGGGACCCAAAAAATATTTTCAAAAAAGTTGTTGCGCGGCGAACAGACTTCTGTGTATACTAATCCCCGCAGCGCACGCGAGCGGAAACAAACGCGAACGACTGCCTGGGGAGTTAGCTCAGTTTGGTTAGAGCGCCGGCCTGTCACGTCGGAGGTCGCGGGTTCGAGCCCCGTACTTCCCGCCAACGCAATTAAAGCCACGTCTTCGGACGTGGCTTTTTGCGTTTAATAGGACAACCGCTTGGCCGTCCCTTTCATTCTGCTCCTTGTTTCCGAGATGCGGAAATGAATTAAGTATATCGGTTTAAACAGGGGGGGGTTGTTGCGCAACACTCGTTCAACGAAACAGGGGGTTAGGTTATACTAAATTCCACTGCGGGCCTAATCTGATGCAATTTGCTTTGGATTAGGCCTTCAGCGGACATCTAATTCACTATTTGGTTGTCCCGGCGGTTATTTAGCGTCTCGACGTAAGCTCGGCCCCGGAGCCCGTTCGAGCTGTTCGTATTCCTTGAAAGGGGAAACATGGACATATCGAGGAAGACTGATTATGCCCTCCGCATGCTTGCGATGCTTGCCGAGGAGCCGGAGCGGTTGCTTTCTGTTCGCACTGCTGCCGAAGAGGTCAATGTTCCGTATTCGTTTGCCCGCTCGATCCAACACGGTTTGGTTCAGGCCGGTATTGTGGAGAGCCTGCGTGGCGTCCACGGCGGTATGCGTCTTAAGGTCAACCCGAGCGAGGTCACTATCCGTCAGGTCGTCGAGGCCGTTCAGGGCCCTATGGTTATGAATGATTGCACGGCACTCGATGGCGACTGTGCACGCAGGGGCACGTGCTGCTATCATCCCCTGTGGGCTGGGGCCCAGGCGCTGATGCGTGACTACCTCGATTCCGTTTCGCTGGACGATGTCGTCGCTCGCCGCCAGTTCCCCGCCGTCGATCCCAAGTTCGCCGACCGCGACGCCTTTCCCGAGTATGCCGTTTGCGCGTGTGCTTGCCGGGAGGAGTAGCGCCGCATAAGGAGTATAGCTATGATTCAGGACCCCTTTCGTTCGATGATTCGTTCGGAAGGGGTTCTGCGTTATCGCGACCTTCCGTGGCGCCGCACGCGCGACCCGTACATCATCTGGCTTTCCGAGGTCATGCTGCAGCAGACGCAGGTTCCACGCGTAGAGACGCGCATGCCGGCATGGCTCGACCGCTTTCCGACCGTGCATTCTCTCGCTCAGGCCGCTCCTTCTGATGTTTTGGACGCTTGGCAGGGCATGGGCTACAACCGCCGTGCTTTGGCGCTCCATAAGGCCGCGCAGCGACTCGTGGAGGACTGGGATGGGGAGTTTCCGCGTGATACACGCGACCTGGTCGCGCTGCCCGGTATTGGGCCCGCAACGGCGCAGGGCATTCGGTCGTTTGCGTTTGATCTTCCGGGAGTGTACCTGGAGACCAATGTGCGCACGGTCTTTCTGCATCACTTTTTTCCTGACGTTCCGTCTGTTCCCGACCGCGAGCTGGTGCCGTTGATCCAGGCGGCCTGCCCGGCGGCGCCCGGTGCGGCGGCGGATGAGGTCGCTCCCTTTGCCGTGCCGCTCGACGATGCCGATACGCCGCGCGCGTGGTATTACGCGCTGCTGGATTACGGCGCGTATCTTAAAAAGACGCTGCCCAATCCGTCTAGGCGCTCGGCGGGCTACAGCCGCCAGTCCAAATTTGAGGGCTCGCGTCGGCAAAAGCGTGCCCATATCGTGCGCATGCTGCTTGCAGCCCGCGACGGACAGCCGGCGGGCATAACGCTTGTTGAAGCTGTTGCAGGCGTTAACAAGATGGAGGCCGCAGCGGGTCGCGAACCGGTTGGTTGCGATTTTATTGCGGGCATTCTTGCCGACCTGGAGCGCGAAGGCTTTTGTCGTGCCGAAGGCGAGCGCTGGCTGAGTGTGTGATGACGCGAATTTGCAGAACGGGATAGTAAGGTTTAGATTCTCGGCATGAGGGTATCCTAAAGACAATGCCGCTCAAAGTCTGTGGGCGGCGCGTATTGAAGGGAAGTACACCTATGGATTTTGAGAATTCTCAAACCAAGAAGAACCTCGAGACCGCTTTTGCCGGTGAGTCCCAGGCGCACACCAAGTATCGTTACTATGCATCCAAGGCCAAAAAGGACGGCTACGTTCAGATTTCGAATATCTTTGCAGAGACGGCGGGCAACGAGTCCGAGCATGCCAAGCTGTGGTTTAAGTACCTGCACGACGGTGCTGTTCCGGATACGCTGGACAACCTGCGCGATGCCGCCGCGGGCGAGAACTACGAGTGGACCACGATGTATGACGAGTTCGCCAAGACCGCCGAAGAGGAGGGTTTTGCCGAGATTGCCGCGAAGTTCCGTGGCGTTGGCGCTGTCGAGAAGGCTCACGAGGAGCGCTATAACAAGCTCGTCGAGCGTATTGAATCGGGCGAGGTGTTTGAGCGCGAGGGCGTAAAGGTGTGGAAGTGCCTGAACTGCGGGCACCTGCATGTTGGTGCCAAGGCGCCCGAGGTGTGCCCGGTTTGCAACCATCCCAAGGCGTACTTTGAGGAGCAGGTGGTGAACTACTAGCGCGTGGCGCTGGCTGCTGCGGAGCGCAGGGCGGGGAAGTACCTTTGCCTCTTGCTCACGGCTCCGCAGGGCAACTGCCGGCCTCGCCGCTCCGGGCGTCAGAACCGCGGCGCATCCCTTTCCCTCTCGCTCACGGCTTCGCAGGGTCGCGCGAGGCAAAGGCATGCGCCGCGGTTCTGACGGCGCGGGCTTGCCAACGAGTTTTGGCTAATAGATTAGTTTGTGTGCCGCCCCTTTTGGGGCGGCACGTTTTGTTTGGGGTCCCTGTCTTCACAATTTCCGTCAAGCTTTTGGCTAGGTTTTGGTCGGATGGCGCAAGGGCGAAAGGGCAAAAGATTGCTGGCGAAAAAAGCTCAAAGAAAGTGCTGGTAGGGGAGTTGTTGAACTTTTCGACAGTTTTCTGACAAAAGAATCTTTGCGGCTATTGCCGCGGATTTCATTGCCGCGGCCGCGATGGTGCGGGATGCTGGGCGCAAGCATCGAATGCTCCTATTGAGGAGGCCAACATGGATCTGTTTCTTGAGACCCCGCAGCAACAAGCCGAGCGCATGCTGCGCCAACAGCAGCGGCTTATGGAGATGCAAATGCAAGGGGCAGCCGTCCAGCCTCCTGCGCAAAACGCCGCGCCCGCGGTATCGCCTGCGGGTGAGGTGGGCCCAGGAGCCTATTCCGTACAGCAAGATTCATATGCGCAGGAGCTTGCGTTCGACAAGCGTCGTGCGCGTCGCCGTCGCTGGGCCCAGCGCCTGCGTACGCTGGCGATGATCGTGCTGATCCCGTTGGGACTCGCGGCAATCTTCTTGGCCTCATATGCCCTTACGTGCATTCTCAACGGCGCTTCGCCCAGCGAAGTGCTCCAACATTTGACAGCTCTCGGCCAGCGCCTGGGCGATGTCGTGACAACCATCCGCGCCGGCTGGGAGAGTTAGCGTTTGTCACATTAGGACTTCTAGGGTGCAGGGATTATCGCCACGAGTAGAATTCTTGCATCCTGTGGATCCTGTCGTGCGACTGAATAGTATTATTGATCATGATTAATAATAGGATTTGCTATGCATAAGCAGGATTTAGAGCAGACTCTTTTGGATATTGACGAAGAGGCGGAGCTGGAAATAGGTCCAAGAGACGATAGACCGAGCGTTGTATTGGTGGGAGGGAGCGCCTTCATGCTTAACGATGTGACGAATCGGTCGGTTACACATGACATTGATGTGTTTGAGGCAGACAGGTGCCTCCGCGAGATCATAGCTCGATATCCCGAGGTGAATGGTATGGCGGCGGCATATTGTAATCAGATGCCATTCAATTACGAAGATCGTTTGATTCCCTTGGATATTGGGGCGCGTTTTATCAGGTACTTTACGCCATCCTTGGAAGACCTAGCGGTAATGAAGCTCTATGCCTACCGTCCGAACGACATCGTCGATCTTCATAGCCAGGCATTCGTCGACCGACTTGATTGGGGACTGCTCGAACGGCTTATATTCGACGAGGGCGAGGCGCTGGCGTCGTCGCCTTCGGAGCGGAGTTATCAAGAGATGGTCTGCGCATACAGGCAATACAAAAAGGAGGTGCTCGGTTGAATCTGACCTTTGAGGGATTCTTAAAAGGCTATTGCCGAGAGCTATCCGGACAGCAGTCGCTCAGTTTTAGAAAACTGGTTAAGCAGGCGACGACGGTTGCGCCGCGCGTGGCGGAGCCCCTGTTTTTGCTCGCTTTGGCGCAGGGTAAAGCCGAATACGTTCTGGGCTTATCCGAGGGTTCGTGGATGGAAGAGGGTTACCGAGGCGTTTTGTCCTTGTACGCCCAAACGGGTAGCCTGGCATCTCTATGCGCCGAGGACAAACTCCCTAATCGTTATGCCAACGTTTGGCGTGCGTATAGAGCGGTGAAGGAAAAGCCAGTGGCGGACAGAAGGATCAACGCTCTGATGCGAAAAAGAACGTTGGGAGCGCTAGGGGAATCGGGCGTAACGCGCTACGGTCTCTGCCGCGATTTGAATCTGAATAAGGGAAACGTGTACGCATACTTAGCCGGCGATGACTCAAAGGTGAGCAGGGAGACGGCGCGCCGCATTATGGAATATGCGGAGGAGAGGGGCGCCCAAGAAGGGGCCGGGCGCCCGGTGCGTGTGGCGGGGTAAGATTGATCGCGGTTTTGATTGATGATCGATTGGGTTTGTTGGGCGGAGTCTATGTCTGCTGTTGATATTGTGCTGGTCGTGATCGCCTTGGTAGCGGTAGGAGTGGCTGTGGCTTGCGCCCTGCAGCTCAAGGGCCTTCGCGCCGAGCTGCGAGAGCGCGGCGATGGCGGTGCGGAGGCGATGGCGGCACTCGAGCAGGCCAACAACGCGCTCGATGCCCTGAACGTCGCGCTGGCAGAAACCCGCCGCACGGCCAATGCCATCGCGCAGCAGCAGACGACAGATGCGGCCGTGGAGCAGCAACGTTACCTGAACATCGCACGCGAGTTTTCGCAAGCTGGTGACCGGATGGATGACCTGCGCCGCGAGACGGCCCAACAACTCGGTGCCAACCGCGAGGGCATCGAGCACCGCCTGGACAAGGTGCGCGAGACGGTCGATACCCAGCTGGGTGCTATCCGCAAAGACAACAACGTGCAACTCGATCAGATGCGCGCGACGGTGGACGAGAAGCTCTCCCGCACGCTCAACGATCGCCTGTCGGCATCGTTTAAGCAGGTGAGCGACCAGCTCGAGGCCGTGTACAAGGGCCTGGGCGACATGCAGTCCATCGCCACCGGCGTGGGCGACCTTAAGCGCGTGCTGGGCAACGTAAAGGCGCGTGGCATTTTGGGCGAGGTGCAGCTGGGTGCAATCCTGGCGGACATCCTCACGCCCGACCAGTATCTGGAAAACGTCGCCACCAAGCCCGGCGCCTCGGAGCGCGTTGAGTTTGCCGTCAAGCTGCCAGTAGACGAGGACGATCCCGTGCTGCTGCCGATCGACTCCAAATTCCCGGGTGACGCATATGAGCATCTGCTCGACGCCCAGGAGTCGGGTGACGCTGAGGCCGTCGCCGCTGCGCGTAAGACGCTCGACGCCATGGTCAAGCGCGAGGCCAAGGACATCTGCGAAAAGTACCTGAGTGTGCCGGCAACGACCAACTTTGGCATTATGTTCGTGCCGTTTGAGGGGCTGTACGCCGAGGTTGTCAGTCGTCCGGGGCTTATCGAGACCCTGGGTCGCGACTATCACGTCAACGTTGCCGGCCCTAGCACCATGGCGGCTATCCTCAACAGCCTGCAGATGAGCTACCAAACGTTTAGGCTGCAAAAACGCACCGATGACGTGCTGCGCGTGCTTTCTGCCGTCAAGGCCGAGCTGCCGCGCTATCAGGCGGCGCTGCGCCGCGCCCAGCAGCAAATCGAGACCGCGGGAAAGACGGTCGAGGGCATCATCACCACGCGCACCAACGTCATGGAGCGCAAGCTCAAGGACATCGACGCGCTGGAAGACGCCGACCAAGCTGATGAGATCTTGGGACTCACGCCCGCGGGCCTTCTCACAGACCAAGAAGACGAGGAATAATTACAACAAGACGGTGGGGCACCGGCGCAAACGCGGGCGCCCCGCTGCTTTTCGCATCGTGCTTGCCTGAAGTGCGCTTTAGTATGCAACAATGACGTTTAGCCCCGCCAGATGTGAAAGGAAGCCCATGTCACAGAGAAACACCAGTCCGCTCAAACGCTCAACCGTGCGCCGCACGCTACAGCGTTTTTGGGACGTCACGCGCACGCAGCCGCTGATCGTCTTTCTCTCGGTGTTCTCGTCGGCGGGCTACATCTTTTTGCTCACGTTTGCCAACACCTACGTGATGGCACTTATCGTCGACCGCGTCCAGGACGGCCCCGTGGCGGGCGACCGGGTGTTTGAGGTCTTTGGCCCCTACATTCTGGCGCTCGTGCTCGTTAACCTAGTGGGCCAAATCCTCTCCAAGCTGCAGGACTACACCGTCTACAAGCTCGAGATTGCGGGTAACTATCACTTGGCGCGCCTGTGCTTCGACACGCTCTCCAATCAATCCATGACATTCCACACCAGCCGTTTTGGCGGATCGCTTGTGAGCCAGACGAGCCGTTTTATGAGCGGCTACACGGGGCTGGTGGACGTGACGGTGTATTCGCTCATTCCCACTATCACCTCGGTTGTCTGCACGGTGGCGGCGCTCGCTCCGGTAGTGCCGACGTTTACCGTGATCCTGGTGGGCATTATGGTCGTCTACATTGCGTTTGTCTGGCTCATGTATAAGCGCATCATGCCGCTTTCGGCCGCGACGTCCGCCGCGCAGAACAAACTGTCGGGCGTGTTGTCCGACGCGGTCACGAACATCCTGGCCGTCAAGACCTGCGGACGCGAAGACTTTGAGCGCGACCTGTTCGATAGCGCCGACCGCGCCGCGCGCGACGCCGAGACGGTTTCGATGCACGCCATGATGCAGCGCAACTTTACGACCTCGGGCCTTATCGTCATTACCATGGCCGTGGTGAGCGTGTTCGTCGCGGGCGGCAACGCGTGGTTTGGTATCTCTGCCGGCTCGCTCGTCATGATCTTTACCTATACGTACAACCTCACCATGCGTCTGAACTACGTAAGCTCCATGATGCAGCGCATCAATCGCGCGCTGGGCGATGCGGCCGAGATGACGCGCGTGCTGGACGAGCCGCGTCTGGTGGCGGACGACGAGAATGCTCCCGAGCTCAAGGTGGGCGAGGGCGCGATTGATTTTGAGCACCTGAGCTTTGCATACCGTGACGCCGCGGCGGGCGAGAGCGTGTTCGACGACCTGACGCTCCATGTGGCGGCGGGTCAGCGCGTGGGCCTGGTGGGCAAATCGGGCTCGGGCAAGACGACGCTCACCAAGTTGCTGCTGCGCCTGGACGACGTACAGGGCGGTCGCGTACTCGTGGACGGTCAGGATGTCTCGCGCTGCACGCAGCAGAGCCTGCGCCGCCAGGTTGCCTACGTGCCGCAGGAGGCGCTGCTGTTTCACCGCTCCATTCGCGAGAACATCGCCTACGGCCGCCCCGATGCCACCGACGAACAGATCCGCGAGGCGGCCCGCTTGGCCAATGCCCTGGAGTTTATCGACCGCCTGCCCCGGGGCTTTGACACCATGGTGGGCGAGCGCGGCGTTAAGCTTTCGGGCGGCCAACGCCAGCGCGTGGCCATCGCCCGTGCCATCCTCACCGACGCGCCGATTCTGGTGCTCGACGAGGCGACCTCTGCCCTGGATAGCGAGTCCGAGGCGCTGGTGCAGGAGGCGCTTGAGAACCTGATGCGCGGCCGTACCTCCATTGTGGTGGCACATCGCCTGTCCACCGTGGCGGCGCTCGACCGCATCGTGGTGCTGGCGGACGGCGAGATTGTCGAGGACGGTACGCATGCGCAGCTTGTCGAGGCAGGCGGCGAGTACGCAAGCTTGTGGGGCCGCCAGACCGGCGCATTTTTGGAGGCGTAAAGACCCCATACGTGGGACAATCGTGCCCATAGGTAAGTTATGCCGCTGATTCGAGGAGTCGTTATGCCACGCGAGACCAATGCCGCCAAGCGCGAGCGCGCCGTTGAGGTGTGCGAGCGCCTTAACCGTCGCTATGGCCCGGTTGAGTGTTTTTTGGACCACGAGAATCCCTATAGGCTGCTCATAGCGGTGTTGCTCTCGGCGCAGACGACCGACGCGCAGGTCAACAAGGTGACGCCGAAGCTGTTTGCCCAGTGGCCCACGCCCGAGGCCATGGCGGGGGCGAGCGTTGCCGATGTGGCAGATACCATTAAGTCGCTCGGCTTCTATAAGAGCAAAGCCAAGCACGCCGTGGAGGCCGCACAGATGATTGTCGCCGATTACGGCGGCGAGGTGCCGGCCGACATGAAGGAGCTTGTCAAGCTGCCGGGCGTTGGGCGCAAGACGGCGAACATCGTGCTCAACGTGGGGTTTGGCATTGTCGAGGGCATCGCGGTCGATACGCACGTCAACCGCATCGCGCACCGTCTGATGCTGAGTCCCAAGACGCACGCCAAAGAGCCGCTCAAGACCGAGCAGGATCTGCTCAAGATCTTGCCGCACGAGTATTGGGAGTCGGTCAACCACCAGTGGATCACCTTTGGCCGCGAGATCTGCGACGCCCGCAAACCCAAGTGCGACGAGTGCCCACTGGCAGATCTTTGCCCGAGCATGCGCGTTTTGGGGTAGCTGTTTGGCGTGCGCTGGCGTGTTCACCTCATGCGCTACCATGATAATCAATACTTTTGACGTAAGACCCGCCGAGCTTGCCCCGGCGGGCTTTTGGCGTTGCGATGCCGGAGGAACAGCATGCTCATTCACCGTATAGCCGCGCAGCTCTACACTGCCGAGGCCTTGCAGACCGTCGAGGCCGGGCTCGACGCCGGCGAGGATGTGACGCTGGCCGTGTCGCAGTCGGGCCGCACGCTTATGGCGGCTGCTCAGTTTGCGCGCCGCCCGCGCCCTACGGTCTACATTGTGAGCGGCGAGGACGCGGCCGATCGCGCCGCGCGCAGCCTTGCCGCCTACGTGGGCCTGGCGCACGTGTGCCGCTTTCCCGAGCGCAAGGACTATCCGTGGCGCGAGCAGGCGCCCGACGATGCCGTGGTGGCGCAGCGCTGCGAGGCTCTGGGGCGTATCGTGCGCGGGGACAACTGCATCATGGTTGCCTCGGCCCGCGCACTGCTGCGTTGCGTGCCGCCAGTCGAGAGCCGCTACTGGGAGTCCACGACCTTTGCGGTGGGCGAGGAGATTCCTTTTGACGAAGTGCCGCAGCGCCTGGTGGGCATGGGCTACACCAATGCCGGCGCCGCCGACGCACCCGGCCTGTTCCGCGTGCACGGCGACACCGTCGAGGTATTCCCCGCACAAGAGAAAGCGCCCGTGCGCATTGAGTTCTTTGGCGACGAAATTGATCGCATTCGCCGTATGGTGAGCTCTACGGGCCAAACCATCGGCAACGAGGACAGCATCGAGATCTTCCCGTGCCGCGAGCTGGCGCTTACCGACGAAGCCGTTCACAACATGCACGTGGCGCTCTATCGCGCAAGCCAGAGCGACAGCAAGCTGGCGGCACTGCTCGAGATGGTTGATGCGCGTATCGTCACACCCGAGCTCGACCGCTTTTTGCCGGTGATGTACGGCCAGACCGTGAGCCCGTTGGCGCACGTGAGCGGCAAGGCGCTTGTGGTTCTGTCCGAGCCGCGCTCGCTGTTCGACGACTGCCTGCGTGCCTACGAGGATATCGAGGCGCGCGCCGGCGAGGCGGGGATTGACCGCTTGGACGGCCTGTACGTGCGCGCCCAGCAGCTCGACTTTGGTGCTCAGCAGCGCCTGAACTACGTGAGCCTGATCCGCGCCGGCGGTGCGGTTACGGCAGAGCTCAAGATTGAGCAGCCGGCTATCGCAGGCTCGGACAACCGCTTTATGACGCGCGTTCAGGAAGTCGTGGGCAAGCGCTATGCCTGCGTGTTTGCCATTCCCGACCGCGGAGCGCGCGAGTCGATGGAGCTCACCTTTGGCGACGAGGGCATTACCTTTGAGGAGTCGCTGACGGCCGCCCCCGAAAACGCCGGTGTTATTGGCGAGCGCGTACGCGTGGCAGCGGCAGATTCTGCCGACCGTGCTGCCCGCCAGGAGGCCCATGCCTCGATCCGCGAGCGCCGCGTCGATGCGCTCAACGCCCGATCGCTCGAGGCGGGCGCCGCCCAGGCTGCCGCCGGTGCTGCCGTACCCACCATCTCGCGCGGACGCGTGACCTTTGTGGATGCTGCCCTGCCGCAGGGCGTGGTGGTGCCCGATGCCAACCTAGCCGTGTTCTCGATCGCCGATCTCAATGCCCGCATGGACGCCAACCGCGCGCGCAGCCGTCGCAAGGTGGACATTACGCAGATCACGTTTCCGTTTAAGCCGGGCGACTACGTGGTGCACGCTACCCACGGCATCGCGCTCTTTAGCGAGATCGCGCGCCAGGAAGTGGGCGGCAAGGAGCGCGACTACTTTTTGCTGGAATATGCCGACGGCGACAAGCTCTACGTGCCGCTCGAGCAGGTCGACCGCATCACGCGCTATGTTGGTCCCGACGGCGACAAGCCGCGCCTGACTAGGCTCAACACCGCCGACTGGACGCGTGCCACCAACAAGGCGCGCAAGAACGCCAAAAAGCTGGCGTTTGACCTGGTCGATCTGTATACGCGCCGTTCTTCGATTACCGGTATCGCCTGCCCGCCCGACACGCCCGAGCAGATCGAGATGGAGGAGAGCTTTCCTTACGACGAGACGCGCGACCAGCTGGAGGCCATCGCCGACATTAAGGCCGACATGGAGGCGCCCAAGCCCATGGACCGCCTGCTGTGCGGCGACGTGGGCTTTGGCAAGACCGAGGTTGCCCTGCGCGCGGCGTTTAAGTGCGTGGACTCCGGCCGTCAGGTCATGGTGCTCTGCCCCACGACCATTCTGGCCCAACAGCACTACGAGACCTTCTTTGAGCGCTTTGCCCCGTTTGGCCTCGAGGTCGAGGTGCTCAGCCGCTTTCGCACGCCGGCGCAGCAGAAGCGCGCGCTCAAGGCGTTTGCCGAGGGCACGATCGACGTGCTCATCGGCACGCACCGCCTGCTTTCGGCCGATGTGAACCCCAAGAACCTGGGTTTGGTGATCATCGACGAGGAGCAGCGCTTTGGCGTGCAGCACAAGGAGCAGCTCAAAAACCTGCGCGAGCAGATTGACGTGCTCACGCTTTCGGCCACGCCTATTCCGCGAACCATGCAGATGGCCACGAGCGGCGTGCGCGACATGAGCCTGATCACCACGCCACCGACCGGGCGCCGCCCCGTGATCGTGCACGTGGGGGAGTACGACCCCGACGTGGTGAGCGCGGCGATTCGCCTGGAGGTGGGCCGCGGCGGCCAGGTGTACTACGTGTCCAACCGCGTCAAGACCATCGACGACGCCGTGGCACGCGTGCACGAGGCCGCGCCCGAGGCGCGCGTGGGCGTGGCGCACGGCAAGATGAGCCCGCGCGAGGTCGAGGACGTGATGATCGAGTTCGCGACCAAAAAGATCGACGTACTCATCGCCACGACCATCGTGGAGAGCGGCATAGACAACGCGACCGCCAACACGCTGATCATCGAGGATTCGCAGCGCTTGGGTCTGGCGCAGCTCTACCAGCTCAAGGGCCGCGTGGGCCGTTCTGCCACGCAAGCCTACGCGTACTTTATGTTCCCGGGCGAGCTGCCGCTCACCGAGGAGGCTACGGCGCGCCTGACCGCACTCTCCGAGTTCCAGGACCTGGGCAGCGGCATGCGTATCGCCATGCGCGACCTGGAGATCCGCGGCGCCGGCTCGCTCATGGGCGCCGAGCAGCACGGCAATCTGTCGAGCGTGGGCTTTGACCTGTTTACGCAGATGCTGGGTCAGGCCGTGGCCGAGGCGCGCGGCGACGACGATGCCGGTGTGGAGGCGGCGAGCGTGGGCATCAACCTGCCGGCCGACTACTTCTTGTCCGAGGAGTACCTGCCGGCGGTGGATCAGCGCGTGCTCGTATACCGTAAGCTTGCGGCGGCCGGGGACCTGGAGAGCATCGACGAGGTGCAGGAAGAGACCGAGGCCGCGCATGGCGAGCTGCCGTTGGCGGGACTCAACCTGTTCAATCGCGCGCGAATCCGCATTCGCGGCGAGCGCCTGGGGCTCGAGAGCGTTACGCTCAGCGGCGGTCGCATCACGTTTTTGGGCGTCGACGTTCCCAAGAAGGTGGCCTATGAGCTTAAGACCCGCTATGGCGCGGTGAACTTCCCCAAGAGCCGCAAACTGTCGGTGCCCTACAAGGCGGGCGCCGGCACGGGCAGCGGCCTGGGTCGCGGTCTCGACGCCAACGACGGCACCGGCCCCGTGGCCGCGGCACTCATGCTGCTGCAGCAGCTGGGCACGTCCGACGATGACTAACGGGTCGACGCCGTAAACGCCCCATTTGGGCAATCTGGTCCCATCGAAAGGAAAGCATGTTCGGGTACATCTATAAGAAAGATGCCGCTGCTATCGCGGTTATCCTTGCCCTCTGCCTGGGCGTGGGCAGTTTCTTCGATTATCAGATCTCGAGCTCGCTGTTCAACATCGGCAGTATGTACGGCCGCTTTATCGAGGCGGCCGGCGAGCTGCCGTTTGAGCTGACGGCGAGCGTCGCGGGCGTTATGCTCGTGCGTGCGGTGCGTCCCGACTCCAGGGGGAGCAAATGGCTCGCCGTGCTCGGCATCCTCGTCAATGTTGGCCTGACCGGCTATGAGATCGTTTCGTCCCTGAGGGTTGGCGGCAAACTCATCGCGGCTCAGTTGGTGCTGACGTTTGTGCTGGCCATCGTCGCCAACCTTATCGTCTATCGCCTCACGCGCACGACCGAGCCCGACGAGCTCACACGCTGGGCGCTCATGGTGCTTGCCGTGTGGGTCGCTCAGGCCATCATCCTCAACGTGATCGTCAAGCCGCTGTGGTCGCGCCCGCGCATGCGCGTGGTCGAGGTGACGCCGGGGCTCGAGTTTCAGCCGTGGTGGGTGATCGGCAACCCCGACAAGCGGGCCTATATTGCCGCCGGTGTAGTCAAGGACGGCTTTAAGTCGTTTGCGAGCGGACACGCGGCGCACGCGGCGATCGGCCTTATGCTCGCCGGGCTTCCCGCAGCGGCCTTTAAGGAAAAGCCGTCGCGCCGTCGTGTGGTCTTTTGGACGGCGGCTGTGGTTGTGGCGTTCGTCGCGTTTGGCCGCATCGTGATCGGAGCGCACTTTTTGAGTGATGTGAGCTGCGGTTTTGCTCTGGTGCTGGCACTTGAGTGCCTTGCCGCGCGCATTGCCTATCCCAGCGGCGTACAATAGCTCCGTTTGAATCATCTGGCCGATACCCGGTAAGAGAGGATTGCCATGCTCGCGTTTAACAACGATTATTCCCACGGCGCACACCCGGCGGTGCTGCAGGCGCTCGTCGACACCAATATGGAGCCGCAGCCCGGATACGGTACCGATGCACATACCGAGCGTGCCAAGCAGCTTATCCGCGAGGCCTGCCAGGCCCCCGATGCCGACGTGTTTTTTCTGGTGGGCGGCACGCAGGCCAACGCGACGGTGATCGACATGCTGCTCGCGCCGTACGAGGGCGTCGTTGCTGCCGAGACTGGCCACGTCGCCTGCCACGAGGCGGGCGCCATCGAGTTTGGCGGCCACAAGGTGCTCACCATCCCCGGCTACGAGGGCAAGATGCACGCCGAGGACCTTGAGAACTATATCCAGGTGTTCTACGAAAACGAGAGCTACGAGCACACGGTGTTCCCGGGTGCCGTGTACGTGAGCCTATCGACCGAGTACGGCACGCTGTACTCCAAGGCCGAGCTCGCGGCGATTCACGCAGTGTGCCAGAAGCGCGAGATTCCGCTGTTTGTGGATGGCGCCCGCCTGGCCTATGCGCTGGCGGCCGATGAGTGCGACATTGCCCTGCCCGAGCTGGCGCAGCTGTGCGATGTGTTCTACATCGGCGGTACCAAGTGCGGCGCGCTCTGCGGCGAGGCTGTGGTGTTCTGCGGTATGCACGCCCCGGCGCATCCCATTCCGCGTATCAAGCAGCATGGCGCGCTGCTTGCCAAAGGCCGCCTGACGGGTGTGCAGTTTGAGGCGCTCTTTACCGACGGCCTGTATTTTGAGATTGGTCGCCAGGCGATCGAGACCGCTCAGGCGCTTCGTCGCGTGCTGCACGAGCGCGGCTACCAGTTCTTTTTGGAGACGCCGACCAACCAGCAGTTTGTGATTCTGCCCAACGAGGACATGGCCCGCATTCGCGAGCATGCCTCGATTGAGTACTGGGAAAAGTACGACGAGACCCACACGGTGGTGCGCTTTTGCACCAGCTGGGCCACGACGCAGGAGGACATCGACGCGTTGGCGGCTGTCCTGTAGCCTGATGTAGTGACAAGGGGCTGCCCTGCGCCTGAGCTTGGCGCAGGGCAGCCTTTGTTTTTGAGGGGGAAGGGTTGTATGACCGAAATGTCCGAGCCGACGATTCGCCTGGCGACGCCCGACGATGCGCCGGCGTTGCTTGCCATCTATGAGCCGTATGTGCGCCAGACGGCGATTACCTGCGAATACGAGGTGCCGAGCGTTGAGGAGTTCGCCGGGCGTATCGAGCGTACGCTCAAGCGCTACCCGTATTTGGTGATGGAGCTGGACGGGCGTCCGGTAGGCTATGCCTATGTGAGCCCGCTCAACAGCCGCGAGGCATACGACTGGTCGGTCGAGACGTCGATCTACCTGGCGCGCGATGTGCGCCACGGCGGGCTGGGCCGCAAGCTGCACGATGCGCTCAAGCAATGCCTGATTGCGATGGGCATCACCAACATGTGCGCGCTCATCGCCGTGCCGCACGACAAGGACGACGAGTATCTGACGCACAACAGTCAGGATTTCCATGCCCATATGGGGTATCGCCTGGTGGGTGCCTTCGACCGCTGCGCCCAAAAGTTCGGTCGCTGGTACGACATGTGTTGGATGGAGTTGGTCCTAGCCGAGCGCACGCCCAACCAACCCAAACCAACCTGGTTCCCCGACCTCCCCAAACCTACCATTTAGGGACAGGTTTATTTTGGCAGGTTAGCCGATGGGCTCGGTGTATTTGGCGCGGTCGGTGCGTTGGATGCGCTTGGAGACATGGAGCGGCCGGCCGTCGGTGTCGTAGACGTAGTCGGTGATCAGGATCAGCGCCTGCCCGCGCTCAACGTTGAGCAAAAACGCCTCGTTTTGCGAGGCATAGCACACCTCAAAGGTCTTATGCCCCTGTGCCGGTGCGCGATGGAACTCCTGTCGCAGCGTGGCGTAGAGCGAACCGTTGATATCGCGATCGATGAGCGTCTCGAAGCTTGGCGGCAGGTAGGTGGTCTCCAGGCACAGCGGCGCGTCGTCCAGGTAGCGCAGGCGGACAAGTTTGACGAGCTTGCTGCCCACGGCGGCGTCAAAGAACTTAGCTATGCTGCCGGCCGCCTTGGCAAAGCCCGAGTCCACGGTGCGCGTGGTGGGCTTCATGCCCTGGCCTTCGACCTGCTTGGTATAGCTCGAAAACACCAGGTTGTTCTCGTGGAGCGCGGGCGTGTCGGCCACAAAGGCGCCACGCCCGCGCTCGGTGCGCACCAGGCCCTCATCAACGAGCACCTTAAGGCCGTGGCGTACGGTGCTGCGTGATAGCCCCGATTCGTCCATGAGTTCCATCTCGGACGGCAGCTTGTCTCCGCGCGCATACGTGCCGGCAGCGATGCGATCGCGCAGCGTGCCCGCCAAGCGCTCGTATTGGGTCAGTTTCTTTTTAGATGTGACGCCCATATTGCCAACCTATATCTAACCTGTATGCTTACCTAAGCAAGCATGTATTTAATAAAACAATAAAACTGCTGGTAGCGAGCTACCGAAAACCACAGCAGCAAAATTTCTAAGACAAATATAGCATACAACTAGTCGACATAACCAAAACATGTATGTAACTTGTATGCCTGTGATGAGCATCAAACGAGAAGAAAGGCTGATGCACGATGACTACTCAGGAACAGGTTAAGGATGTCGTCTCCCAGGTTTTGGCCGACAAGGCAGACAAGGGCGGCATCAAGCGCGTCGTGTGGATTGGCGCCGGCGGATCCAACGGCGGTAACTATCCTGCCCAGTACTTTATGGAGCACGAGGCCACGCAGGTCGTGAGCTCCAGCTACACCAGCAACGAGTTCGTGCACGCCACCCCTGCCTACGTTAACGAGAACACCTTGGCCGTCGTCGTGTCCATGCGCGGCACCAAGGAGACTATCGTCGCCGCCCAGGTCGCCAAGGACCACGGTGCCAGCACCATCGCCATCTATGTCGACGAGTCCGCCCTCACCGAGGTCTGCGACTACAAGATTCAGTACGACAGCCTGGCCGTCGACGAGTCCTGCATGGGCCGCACCAACTCCGCCGTCGTGACCATGATCGCCATGGAGCTCACGCAGCAGACCGAGGGCTATGCCGAGTACGAGACCGCTATGGCCGCCTTCGACTTGGTCGACCCCATCTATCGCAAGGCCGTCGAGTACACCCGTCCGCTCGCTGCCAAGTGGGCCGAGCAGAACGCCGACAAGCCCTGCATCAACGTGATGGCTCAGGGTCCGCTCTTTGGTGCCGCCTACGTCTTTAGCATCTGCAACGTGCAGGAGATGCTACAGATCGACTCCTGCACCATCAACACCTGCGACTTCTTCCATGGCCCCTTCGAGATCCTGGACAAGCGCACCTCGCTGTTCCAGCTCATCAGCGTTGGCCGCAGCCGCTGCAACGACGAGCGCGGCATCCGCTTCGTCAACCAGTACGGTGGCGAGCGCGTCTATCAGCTCGACGCCAAGGAGCTCGGCCTCAACGACATCAAGGACAGCGTGAGCGAATACTTCAACCACCTGATCTTCGCGCCGATCCTCAACAACGTGTACATGCGTGCACTCTCTGCCGTCACCCACAAGGACTATATGACGCGCCGCTACATGTGGAAGCTTGAGTATTAGTTCCGCGGCTCTACGAACCGCGTAACGGCTCGACGCTGCAAACCCGCCAGAGCGGCAATCTGCCTTTCAGCTTCAGCGGCATGACCAGAAGGTCAATGCCGTTTCGCTTCAAGGCACCTTGCCCGCTCTGGCGGGTTTTCGCTGACGTTGCCAAAGCATCGGCGTCGGCTTGGTCCAGATGTGGCAGTTGAGGACGTTCCCTTTCTGCCGGCAGTTGGGGACAGTCCTAGCCGTTGGGTAGTCATTGGGGACGTACTTAAACGACTAGTCATTGGGGACGTTCCTGAATGACTAGTCGTTTAAGTACCTCCCCAACGAGTACCAATGACCATGTTGGGGAGCAGATTTTTCCGTTCGGCGATTTGTGGCTTGAAAAATGTATATAACGACTATAACGTAGTATGAAACATATTGGAAACAATACCGAGGAGGCTGCGTTGAAGAAAAGCAATCTGGGCTATGTGCTGGTGCTGATCGCCGCGCTTATGTGGGGCAGCATCGGAATCTTTGTAAACGGCATCTCGGCCATGGGTGTTTCGTCTCAGAGCATGGCGGCCTTTCGCCTGTTGTCGGGTGCCGTCTTAATGGCTCCGGTCTTGGCGTTCATGGGTTGCCAGGGAGGTGCTCGTGAGGGAAAAGCATCGGGCCCCCTGGCCCTGTTCAAGGCAAGCCCTAAAGAGCTTGTTCCCTGCGCGCTTGTCGGTATCGTCGGTTTGGCCGCCGCCAACACCTGCTATTACGAGTGCATGGGCGAGGTGGGCATGTCCACGGCCTCGGTGCTGCTCTACACCTCGCCGGTGTTTGGCGTCATGCTCGGCCGCGTGCTTTATCGCGAGGACGTGACCCCTAACAAGCTCGTTGCCATTGTCTTTAATATCGTTGGCTGCGTGCTTGCAGTGACCAATGGCGACCTTTCCGGTTTTCATTTTTCGGTTTGGGGCGTCACGTCGGGTGTGATTGCAGGCCTTTGTGGTGCGTCGCTCGCGGTGTTTAGCCGAATAGCAACCAAGACGGTCCACCCGCTGGCAGTCACGTTTTGGGGCTTTGTTTTTGGCGGTGCGGTTATGGCGGCTATCGCGGCTCCGTGGCCAGATGTCGCCGCGGCAATGTCGCCACAGCTGCTGCTGCTGTTCCTTGGCTTTGGACTCATCCCCACAGCCGTGGCTTACATCTTATATATGCAGGGTCTGTCCATGGGGCTCGAGACGTCGAAAGTTCCCGTCGTAATGTCATTTGAGACAGTTGTCACCGTACTGCTGGGCATTGGTGTCTACGCCGAGCCCGCCGGCGCGATCAAAGTCCTGGGCATCGTGCTGGTGCTCGCGTCCATCCTGATTATGAATACCGACTTCTCCAAGCTGCGCAACAGTGTGTTTGTCGGCCATGTCATTGAGAGTATGACCTTTAAGCCCAACGCGTGGTGGACGGAGAAATCGCAGGACATGGATCTGTTTAAGGAACGCACCGGCATCGCGCTGGAGCCCACCGTACAGGAAAGTCCCTGGTACTTCGTGCGATAGGGAATTGCGTGCGGCATCCGACCTGGGGTTATCCAGCCAGTGCCCGCCTACCCAGCCCCAACGTTTCGAGTACGTTAAACCCGTAAACGGTCGATTTTTAACCGCGAACGGTCTTTGTACTAATTATCAATGTAAGTAGCGTATAAGACGTTATAATGACCATAACGAAAAGGAGGAGGCAAGATGAATCAGATCATTCTCGCATCTCATGGCGGCCTGGCCGCAGGCGCCAAAGACACGCTCGAGATGGTTCTCGGCGACGTGTCGAACGTCCACGTCGTGTCGCTTGCTCGTGACGACAAGGAGCCCATCACCAATAAGGTGGACGCCATGATCGCCACGTTCAACGCGGACGACACCGTCTATGTGCTGACCGATATGCTCGGCAGCTCGGTCAACAACAGCATGGTCGAGCTTTCCAAGAACGGCACGAAGTTCACGGTTGTCAGCGGTTTCAACATCCCGCTGGCGCTCACGCTCGCTATGAGCCCCGCCCCCGTCAAGGGCACCGAGCTCGCGGCCCTCATCAACGAGGCCCGCACTGGTCTGACCAACCCCAACGCACCGGTCGAGGCCGTCGCGGCTCCCGCCAAGAAGGCCAAGGCGTCCCGTCACAGCTCCGGTCCCGCCAAGATCGTCCTCGCACGTCTTGACTACCGTCTACTGCACGGCCAGGTCGTCTTTACCTGGACCACCAAGGTTCAGGCCGAGCGCATCATCGTCGTCGACAACGCTGCCGCCAACGATGACATCAAGAAGGGCGCTCTTAAGCTGGCCAAGCCCCAGGGCGTGCGCCTGAACGTCTTCACCGTCGAGCGCGCCCTCGCCAAGATGGACAAGCTCAACACCCTTGGCGAGCGCGTCATGTTCGTCTTTGGCAACACTGCCGAGATGCTGCAGTTCTGCCAGGGCTACAAGCTCGACGCCATCAACCTGGGCGCCACCGCCAACCACGACGGTGCCGATCAGGTCGGCGGCAAGGACAGCTCCGTCTTCCTCGACGCCACGCAGAAGGCCGACATCAACCAGCTGCTCGACATGGGCATCAAGCTCTATGTCCAGCAGACCCCCACGTATCAGAGCGTCGACATCGACGCCAAGCTGTAGTCAACCAGGCTTTTGCCTGACTGAAAGGAGAAGGGTATGAATACGTTCATCAGTGCGGTGCTCGTCGGCCTCGTCGGCGTGTTCTGCATGTGGGACTCCCGCCTGCTCGGTCGTCTTAACTTCGAGCAGCCCCTCGTTGGCGCTACGCTCGTCGGTCTGCTGCTGGGCGATGTGCCCACCGGCCTTGCCGTCGGTGCCGCCGTCGAGCTCGTGTCCATGGGCCTGGTGCAGGTCGGTGCTGCCGTTCCGCCCGATATGGTCCTGGGCGGCATCGTGGCCGCTGCCTTTGCGTGCCTGACCGATGCTTCCGCCGAGACTGCCATGACGATCGCCATCCCGGTCGCCGTCCTGGGTCAGCTCCTCGGCATCGTGTTCCGTTCCATCATCGCCGCCCTCACCCATGTGGCAGATAGCGCGATCGATAACGGAAAGTTCAAGACCGCCTACCGTATGCACATCTGCGTCGGCACTGGTCTGTACGCCGTCATGTACTTCCTGCCGATCTTCCTCGCCGTCTTTGTTGGCACCGACCTGGTTCAGGCCATCGTCAACATGGTCCCCGAGTGGCTGTCCACTGGTCTTAACGTTTCGACCAAGATCATGACCGCCTACGGCTTGGCCCTGCTGCTCACCATGATGATCAAGAAGGGTATGACTCCGTTCCTGTTCATCGGCTTCCTGCTCGCCGCTTACCTCAACCTGTCCGTCATCGCGGTCGCTCTGATCGGTGTGTGCCTGGCTGTCGTCTTCATGGGCTTCAAGTTCAACGGTTCCCATGCAGCCGCCGGTGTCGATTCCGACTACGATCCGCTCGAAGACGACGAAGACTAAGGAGGAACACACTATGGCAACCGCAACCAAGGACGTGTCCCTGAACAAGAAGGTCAGCCAGTTCTTCTGGCGCTCCTGGGCCATCCAGGCCTCTTGGAACTACGAGCGTCAGATGAACATGGGCTTCCTCTATGGCATGGTTCCCACGCTCGATCGCCTCTATCCGGATGAGTCCGACCCCAAGCAGCTCGCTGCCAAGAAAGAGGCTTACCGCCGTCACATGGCGTTCTACAACTGCACTCCGCAGACGAGCGCTTTCGTCCTGGGCCTCGCCGCCTCCATGGAGGAGGAGTACGCCAAGGATCCCGAGAACTTCGATCCCGATTCGATCAACGCGGTCAAGACCTCCCTCATGGGCCCGCTTTCCGGCATCGGTGACTCCTTCTTCCAGGGCACCATCCGCGTTATCGCCTTTGGTCTGGGCGTTCAGCTGGCTCAGCAGGGCTCCATCATGGGCCCGATCCTGGCCATGCTCATCTCCATCGTCCCCTCTGTGCTGATCACTTGGTTCGCAGCCAAGATGGGCTATCAGGGCGGCCACGAGTACCTGAGCAAGCTTCAGGGCGGCGACCTCATGGAGAAGCTCATGTATGTCTGCGGCATCGTGGGTCTTATGTCCGTGGGCGGCATGATCGCTACGCTGATCGGCGCCACCACCCCGCTGCAGTTCGCTGAGGGCACCGTCGTTATCCAGGACATCCTGGACGGCATGATGCCCCAGATGATCTCCCTTGGCCTCACCGGCCTTATGTACTGGCTCATCAAGAAGAACGTCAACACCGGTTGGCTTCTTGTGATCGCCATCGTGGGCGGCATCGCCCTCTCCGCGGCCGGCATTCTGGCCTAGTCGCGCCCAAGCGTCTAACCGCTTTCCCCGGGGAGCCTGCCTGGCATCCCATACCCCAGGCAGGCTCCCATCCCTAAATGTGTCAAAGGGACAGTCCCTATGTCACATCTTCAATGGGCCGGCGACTCGGTCCAAATCACGGTAGCCCTGCGCACGTCCGGCAAAGTGGCGTCGCAAAAATCGAAAGGAATGTGTCAGATGTACGAGATCGACCTTAACCTCCCTAAGCAGATCGTCGCTGACGTCCTGTCCAACCACGAGATCCACAGCGTCGCCTTCGTCGGCTGCGGCGCTTCCATGTCCGACCTTTACCCCGCCAAGTACTTCCTGGCCAACAACACGGACAAGCTGAACGTTCAGATCTTCACCGCAAACGAGTTCAACTACGACACGCCGTCCTGGGTCAACGAGCACACCTTCGTGATCACCTGCTCCCTCGGTGGCTCCACGCCCGAGACCGTCGAGGCCAACAAGACCGCCAAGAAGCACAACTGCCCGGTCGTCTCCCTCACCAACAAGGCCGGCTCCGCTCTGACCGTCGACGCCGACCACGTCATCATCCACGGCTTCCACGCCAACTACGCTGCCAAGTGCGAGAAGCCCGGCTATGCCATCGCTCTTGCTCTCGAGATCCTTCAGCAGACCGAGGGCTATGACCACTACGAGGACATGATCACCGGCCTCACCAACATCTTCGAGCTCTGCGAGAACGCCGCTCAGTCCGCCAAGGGTCTTGCCAAGCAGTTCGCTCAGGACTTCAAGGACGACAAGATGATCTACTTCATGGCCTCCGGTGCCTCCGAGAAGATGGCTTATTCTCACGCCGCCTTCTTGTTCACCGAGATGCAGTGGATCGACGCCGCCGCCTACAACACCGGCGAGTACTTCCACGGCCCGTTCGAGGTTTCCACCGAGGGTAAGCCCTACGTCTTCTTCATGTCCGATGGCGCTACCCGTCCGATGGACGCCCGCGCCCTCACCTTCCTTAAGCGCATGGGCGCCAAGGTCGCTCTGATCGACGCCAAGGACTACGGCCTGGCCGACGCCGTGCCCGCGAGTGTCGTCACCTACTTCAACCCGCTGCTGCACCTCGCCGTTATGCGCGAGTACGGCAACCAGCTCGCCGAGGCCCGTCAGCACCCGCTGACCATGCGTCGCTACATGTGGAAGCTTTCCTACTAATCACAAGTAAGTAGACCTTACGGGTTGATTGAGAGGGGATGGGGTTTGTGCCCTGTCCCCTTTTCTGCTTTGGGGAGGGCGTGCCCGTTGCGCTGCAAAACCCCAGATAAAACCTACCAAAATAAACCTGTCCCTTTTTGGCAGGTGGAAGGAGGAGCGTATGATCAAGGCAGTGCTGTTTGACATGGACGGCGTGCTGGTCGATACCGAGTGGTTCTACAACTGTCGCCGCGTGGCGTTTATGGAAGAGAAGGGGTTCCACTTTGACGAGATCCCCGACCTTTCGGGGTCTAACGAGCCGGCCATTTGGAAGGCGCTGGTGCCCGACGATGTTGAGCTGCGTGAGCGCCTGCGCGTGGAGTACAAGCAGGTCTACAGCCCGCACCACCCCGTTCCGTATGCCGAGCTTCTCAACGAGCAGACAGAGCCGGTGATGCGTGAGCTGCATGAGCGCGGTGTGAAGTGTGCCATCGCGAGCTCGTCCTATCGCGAGCTGATCGACGAGCTGGTGGAGATTGCCGGCATCGCCGACGTGCTGGACTACACCATCAGCGGTCACGAGTGCAGTGCGTTTAAGCCCGACCCCGAGATCTACCAGCGTGCCATGGAGGCGCTGGGGGTGGAGCCTGCCGAGTGCCTGGTTATCGAGGATTCGCCTCTGGGCATCGAGGCTGGCAAGCGCTCTGGCGCCCGCGTCCTGGCGCTGCGTCCGCACGAGGGCGTCAACCTGGACCAGTCTGCCGCCGACGTTGTCATTGACAATCTGTGTGACATCCTACCTGCCATTTAGGGACAGGTTTATTTTGGCAGGTTTTATCTGGGCAAATGCTGAATTCGCCGTGAAGGGATCGCTCTCTTCACGGCGTTTTTCTTTTGAGCGGCCTCACGGTCCTTCTGATGGTTGTCGAGAGAGGGTGAATTGAGGCGCCCCCGCACGCTCCATGCTACAATCGCGGGCATGCCCCACAACTATATCTGCCTTCGAAAGGAGCCTGCGTGGCGGATGCCATCGATCAGCTCACGGACCGCGTGCTCGTACTCGGCCGCCTCACCATCGTCCGCCGTGCCATTACTGCCGTGGCAGTCACGGTCTCTGCCGTTCTCCAGACATTCCTGATCCAGGCGTTCATTTGGCCCGCTGACCTGCTTCCGAGTGGTCTTACCGGCGTCGCGGTCCTTCTCGATCGCGTTACCTCGCTAGGTGGCGTTCACATCGACATTTCGCTCGGTATGCTCGCACTCAACATCCCCGTGGCGCTCCTATGCTGGAACGGCATTAGCAAGCGCTTCGTCATCTTCTCGATGATGCAGGTCGTGCTCTCGTCGCTGTTCCTCAACGTTTTTCATTTCGCTCCATTTTTGGGCGACAAGATCATGCTCATCATTTTTGGCGGCGTGGTCTCGGGCCTGGGTGCTGCCATCGCGCTTAAGTCCGGCGCATCCACCGGCGGCACCGACTTTATCGCGTTGTGGGTTTCCAACCACACGGGCAAGACCATCTGGGGCGTCATCTTTGGCTTTAACTGCTTTATCCTGGCAATCTTTGGTTTTATGTTTGGCTGGGACAAGGCGGCGTATTCCATTGTGTTTCAGTTTATTTCGACCAAGACCATCGACAGTTTCTATCATCGCTACGATCGTGTGACGCTGCAGATCACGACGCGTAAGGCAGACGAGGTCATGACTGCCTACGTAAACCATTTTCAGCACGGTATTAGCTGCGCCGAGGTCGTCGGCGGATACAGCCGCGAGAAGATGTACCTGCTGCACACCGTTGTCTCGACCTACGAGAGCCAGGACATTATCAGGCTGGTATGCGAGGTTGATCCCGGCGCCGTGATCAACGTGTTCCACACGCTCAACTTTGTGGGCGGTTGGTGGGGCGGTCATGTTGACGAACCCATGCCCACGGCCGTTCCCGATCCCGACAAGCCCGCACGCATGGCCAGCAGGCAGGTGCGCCTCAGCGAACAGGACAGCTTGCAGCAGGACGACGGCAAGTAAGGTATTTGGCATTTTGCCGGCTCTGCTCAATCCTGTCCCTTTTTGGTAGGGAGGGTGTATCGTTTTATCGTTATGAGGTAACATAAAACTAGACGTTATATACGTATTTGTTATTCTGATATTTCGATAAGAGTGATTAGATATGCCTGCACCCAAAAATGCGCCGCTGTACCAGCAGATTTACGACGAAATCAAGGATTCGATCGAGAAAGGTGTTTATGCACCCAAGGAGCGTATCCCGTCCGAGCTTGAGCTTGCCGAGCAGTACGAGGTGAGCCGTATTACGGTGCGCCGCGCCGTAGAGGAGCTGTGTTCCGATGGCTATCTGGTTAAACAGCAAGGCCGTGGCACGTTTGTCTCCACGCCGCACATCAACCGCCAGTTTCATGCCTCGATGCTGCAGACGTTTACCGCGCTGTGTGCCGACAATGGCATGAAGGCCGGCGCGCATGTAATCGATCGCCAGATCGTTCCGGCGCGCCAAAACGAGATGGAGTTCTTTGGCCTGCAGAAGGATGCGCTGCTGCTGCATATCAAGCGCGTGCGTACGGCCGACGGCGAGCCCATCTTTGAGGAGAACATCTTTGTGCCCTTTGACGCCTACCGTGAGCTGTTGACGGCCGATCTTGAGGACAAGTCGATTTTTGCCGAGGTCGAGCGTGTTGGTGGAACGCCGATTGCCTCGGTTGGCTACCGCACGGTCGAGGCCGTTCGCGCCAATGCCGAGCAGGCGGCCGAGCTGGGCATCGCTCCGCACGATCCGCTGCTCAACCTGCGTGCCGGCTTTACCGGTCCCAATGGCGAGCCGGTTTTGCTCGGCAAGCAGTATTACGTGGGCAGCCGCTACGTCATGGTCATATAAGTTACGCGGTTTTACCAAACCGCGTAACCAGTTGACGCTGCAAGCCCGCCAGAGCGGCAATCTGCCTTTCAACTTCAAAGGCGCGACCAGAAGGTCAGCGCCTTTTCATTTCACGGCACCTTGGCTCAAATGACGGGCGCTCGCTGGCGTTGCCAAAACATCGGCGTTGCCTTGATTCGGGCAGCTAATTTGGGACGGGGCTATTTTGACTACTTTTACATGCAAAGTAGTCAAAATAGCCCCGTCCCAAATTAGCTGCCCTTCACCAAAAAATGAGCGTGGATAATCTCCCGTTTTTTGCTTGGTGACGGGCTCAAAGTGGGAGATTATCCACGCTCGTTCCCATCGGATTACATTGCCCGTGGCCGGCAGCCGTGCGGCACCGGTCCGCGTGGCGGCGTATAATCGGCGGCAGATGACTTGGACGTTAGGAAACCATGACCGATAGCATGCAGCAGATGGCGCTCGACACGCTCGGCGCCTATTTTGGCTACACCTCGTTTCGCCCGGGGCAGGACCGCATGGTCGATGCGATCCTTGCCGGTCGCGATGCGCTGGGTGTTATGCCCACGGGCGCCGGCAAGTCCATTTGCTACCAGGTGCCCGCGCTCATGCTGCCCGGCATCACCTTTGTGGTGAGTCCGCTGCTGTCGCTTATGGAGGATCAGACCCGTGCATTGCTCGCGGCGGGTGCGCGACCCAGCTATCTCAACTCCAGTCTTACTCCGGCCCAGCAAAACACCGTGCTCAAGCGGGCGCGCGAGGGCCGCTACCAGCTTATGTACGTGGCGCCCGAGCGTCTGCTCGAGCCGCGCTTTTTAGCTTTTGCGCGGGAGGCCGCGGCCGCCGCCGGTATTGGCGTGCCGCTCGTGGCCATTGACGAGGCCCACTGCGTAAGCCAGTGGGGCCAGGATTTCCGTCCCGCCTACCTGCAGATTCGCGAGTTCATCGATTCCCTGCCGCAGCGCCCCATCGTGGCGGCCTTTACCGCTACGGCGACCGAGCGCGTGCGTGCGGACATTCAGCAGATGCTCGGCCTGCAAAACCCCGCGACGGTGGTGACGGGCTTCGATCGCAAGAACCTCTACTTTGGCTGCGAGGAGATGGGCGACAAGGCCAAGGCCGCGTGGGTGCGCGACTATGTGATCGCACATTCGAGCGAAAGCGGCATCGTGTATTGCTCGACTCGCAAGACCGTCGATGCGCTGGCAAGCGAGCTTGCCGAGGCGCTGGGCTCCAGCGGCATTCGCGTTGGCCGCTACCATGCCGGCATGGGCAACGACGCCCGCCGGCAAAGCCAGCGCGCCTTTATCGACGACGATATCCAGGTAATGGTTGCCACCAACGCCTTTGGCATGGGTATCGACAAGCCCAACGTGCGCTACGTGATTCACAACAACGTGCCCGAGAGCATCGAGGCGTACTACCAGGAGGCGGGCCGCGCCGGCCGCGATGGAGACCCAGCTAGCTGCCATTTGCTGTGGAACGGCAATGATTTTCGCATGCGTCGCTTTTTGATCGATCGCGGCGATGCTGCCGACGAGGCGCTCGATGACGAGCAACGCGCGTGGGCGCTCCAGAATCGATACCGCCTGCTCAGCCAGATGGAGGGCTACTGCAATACCACCGGCTGCCTGCGCGAATACATGCTGCGCTACTTTGGCGACGAGGCTGCGGCCGAGCATACCGCCGCAGCCGGTGCTAGCGGTGCCGCCACGGACGACGCCGAGGGCTGCGGCAACTGCAGCAACTGCCTCACGCAGTTCGAGGTCGAGGACGTCACCGATATGGCCCGCGCCGCCGTGCGCTATGTGGCTACGCGTCCCATGCGTTTTGGCAAGTCGCTGATCGCCGACGTGCTCCACGGCGGCAACACCGAGCGCATTCGCCAGATGCATCTGGACGAGGACCGCGGCTACGGTGAGCTGTCGAGCGAATCGGTCGGGCGCATCAAGGACATCATCGGCCAGCTGTGTGGCCGCGGTTATTTGGCAACCTCACAGGGACAGTACCCGGTCGTGGGGCTGGGCCCGCGTGCCGGCGAGGTCGAGGACGAGGCGTTTGCCTTTACCGTTAAGCGTCGTGCATCCAAGCGCAAGGCCTCGGCCCGCGCCCTCCGTGCGGTGGATCTGCTGCGCGAGGAGGCCGAGTTGGATCAGCGCCCGCGCGTGGGCGACGATGCCGAGCTGTTCGAGCGCTTGCGTGCACTCCGCAAGGAGATTTCGATCGAGCTGGAGATGGCGCCGTACATGGTCTTCTCCGATAAGGCCCTGCGCGGTCTGTGCCGCCTGCGCCCTCAGACGCGCGACGAGCTTATCCGGGTCAACGGCATTGGCGAGAAAAAAGCCGACGCCTTTGGCGAGCAGTTTATGGCGGCGATTGAAGAGTTTGAATCCGAGCATGCACGGGATGGAGCGTAACGATGGTAGCCGATAGCAAGACCGACCGTATTGACGTGTCCGCCGTGCCGCTGTACCAGCAGGTTATGGACGACCTAAAGGGCGAGATCGCGCGTGGCGTGTACGCTGCCGGCTCGCGCATTCCTTCCGAGATGGAGCTCGCGAAGTCCTACGGCGTGGGGCGCATTACCGTGCGTCGCGCCATTGAGGAGTTGTCGCGCGCGGGATATCTCAACCGTCAGCAGGGGAGGGGCACGTTTGTGTGTGCGCCCAAGCTCAAGCGCAAGATTGTCCAGAAAGGCGACGTCCAGAGTTTTACCGAGGCCTGCGCTGCCAACGACATGGCGGCCGGAGCGCGCCTGGTGTCGCGCACGGTGGTTGCGGCGACGCGCGAGGACGCGGCGTTTTTTGGCGTGGAACCCGGCTGCGAGCTCATCGTGGTCGAGCGCGTGCGCACGGCCGATGGCGTGCCCGTCATGCTCGAGAACAACGCCTTTGTGCTGGCCGACCATCCCTATCTGCAGCAGCTTGCCGACGAGGACCTCGCCGACAATTCGATTTTTGCGCTCGTTGCCGTGCATTCGGGCCGCGCACCGCTCAAGTCCGATCCCTGTACCGTGGAGATCGCGCTCGCCGATGCTCAGACGGTCCCGCTGTTGGAGGTGCCGGTCGGCGAGCCGCTCTTTTATATGGAGGCGTACTTTACCGATGCGGACGAGCGGCCCTTGCTGCTCGGGCGCCAAAAGATCGTGGGGTCGCGCTACGTGTTCGACATCTAACGTCCATAGATAGAACAATACAGAACAAGTTTGGTGAAATGAATTCACCTGCGACAGCTTGCGTGCTATAAATAGGACAACATAGAACGACCGCAGGTACGAGCTGTCGCCGCTCAAAGCCGCCACACAGGGAGGAATGTCACCGTGAACGCACACGATCTGGTTCAGGAAATTATCGAGCGCAAGGGTAAGATCGAGAATGTCTTTTGGATCGCCTGCGGCGGTTCGATGATTGACCTTATGCCGGCCAATGAGCTGCTCAAGCGCGAGGCAACCACGTTTACTTCGACAGTCTACACGGCGCGCGAGTTTTGCCTTATGGCCCCCAAGAGCCTAGGGCCGAAGTCACTCGTCATCGCCTGTAGCCACAGCGGTAACACGCAAGAGGTCGTCGACGGCTGCGAGATGGCGCTGGCCGCCGGTGCCGAGGTCGTGACTATGACTGACTACGCGGGCTCCAAGATCGATAACGGCAAGTGGACCACCTGGGTTTACCCGTGGGGCAAGGGCGAGTCGCAGGCCGAAGTTCCGCAGGGCATCGGCGCTCTGATCGCCGCCGAGCTGCTCGACCAGCAGGAGGGCTACGAGGCGCTCGCCGACATGTACGCCGGCCTTAAGCAGATGGACACACTGCTGCCCGCTGCCCGCGAGAAGGTCAACGCCGAGCTGGGCGATCGCTTTGCCGAGCTCTGCCAGCAGCACAAGTTCTTCTATATCCTGGGCTCCGGCCCCAACTTTAGCCAGACCTACGCCATGGCCATCTGCTCGCTCATGGAGATGCAGTGGCAGCACTGCTGCTACATCCACTCCGGCGAGTATTTCCACGGTCCCTTCGAGGCTACCGAGCCCGGCGTGTTCTACTTTGTGCAGCTTGGCGCTGGCGAGTGCCGCCCCATGGAGGAGCGCGCACTGGCATTTCTCAACACGCACACCGATACAGTCATGGTGCTCGATGCGCTTGAGTACGGCGTGGGCGAGGTGCCTGCCAGCGTGCGTTCGTACCTGGAGCCGATCTTCTTCTATGCGATGAGCTGTGAGCTGCGCGCCGCCCGCGGCAAGGTATTTGACCACAGCCCCGAGGTTCGCCGCTACATGGGCGTCGAGCAGTACTAGGTAACGGGGAACGCGATTTTTCATGACGGGGCCTTCGCCAAGCGCGGGCCCCGTTTGCGTTACGGCGCCCCTTTCTGTTTGTCGAAAACGAAGTCAAATACTTTTCCCGAGAAGTGAACGACCTATTTTGGACCCCCGAAGCATCGACATTTTTTGACGCCAAAACAGCAGGAAAATCTTAATGAAACTGCAGGAAATGGTCTCCACAAAGTGCCGATGCTTCGAGGGCTCGTTTTTGCTCGTTCACTTTTCGGGAAAAGTATTAGACCTAAATCTGCAGGCGTGTCGCGTGAGTCAAAAAGCGGGCCGCGCCGGTGGGTTTCCGGCGCGGCCCGCTTTACATTGTGTCCGTATGAGTGAGTCGTTGCATCAACCGGCGGACTACTTGGCGTCGTAGGCCTCGGCGTCCCACCAGTCGAGCTGGGCGATGTTGTCGCGGATGTGCTGACAGCTCTTGTGGAAGCCCTCGAGCTCGTGCTCGGAAAGGTCGAGCGTGTAGACCTCCTCGACGCCCTCGGCGCCGATCACGCACGGCAGGGAGGTAAAGATGCCCTCCTCGCCATACTGGCCGGTCATAAGCGTAGAGGCCGAAAGCACGGCGTGCTCGTTGTGCAGCACGGCGGCGCAGACGCGCGCGGCGGAGTTGGCAACGGCGTACTCGGTGCACTGCTTGCCGGCGTAGGTCACATAGCCGCCCTTGCGTGCGAGCTCCTCGACCTCCATGTGGTCGAAGGCGTACTTGTCGGGGTTCTCGGCCTGAAGCTCGTTGAGGCTCTTGCCGGCGATGGTTGCGGCCTTAAAGGCGGCCAGCTGGCTAAAGCCATGCTCGCCGATCATGTAGGCGTCGATGGACTTGGGGCTCACCCCGACCTTCTTGGAGATCTCGGTGCGCAGGCGGGCAGAGTCCAGGCCACAGCCCGAGCCGATGATCTTCTTGGGGTCGTAGCCGGTCAGATGCCACAGCTCGGTGCACACGACGTCGCAGGGGTTGGAGATGCTCACGAAGATGCCGTCGAAGCCGGCATCGACGATGCGCTTGGCAAAGGTGCGGGCGGCGTCGGTGGTAAAGAACAGCTCGCCGTCGCGGTTGCCGGCGGCCAGTGCGACCTTGCCGGCGGCGTTGACGATGACGTCGCAGCAGGCCAGCTCCTCGTAGTGGTCGTAGCAGTTGACGATCTTGGTGTTGTACGGGACAAACGAAAGGGAGTCGCGCAGGTCTTGGACCTCGGACGTCACCTTTGCCTCGTTGATATCGCAGAGGTACAGCTCATCGGCAATGCCCTGCATGAGCAGGCTGTTGGCGACATGTGCTCCTACGTGGCCCTGGCCGACCACACCGATCTTACGCGTCTGGTACATATTCATATCCTTTCGGCCGAGTTTTTCGCATCGAACCATTGTAGCGTCCTGCTGCCACTTTGCTAGGCTAAAGCGCCGTAGATTTTTGGGACATGCCTTAATCTCTACTTTTGGAGTGATTTGGGCCGCTGACGGTGTCTCGGGGCGATGCACTCGCGCGGATGGGGCCGCTCGTTGTACCATAGCTGCAACTGACTCGTAAGGAGCATCCATGCCCATTCGCATCCCCGACGCCCTCCCTGCCGCCGCGCAGCTCGAGAGCGAGAACATCTTTGTCATGACCGAGTACCGCGCGCTGCACCAGGACATCCGTCCGCTGCGCGTGCTCATCCTCAACCTCATGCCAACCAAGATCGCCACCGAGACGCAGATCATGCGCAAGCTCTCCAACACGCCGCTGCAGGTAGAGGTGGACCTGCTACGCACCAAGACGCACGAGGCCACGCACGTGAGTGCCGGCCACCTGGAGACGTTCTACCGTACATTCGACGACATCCGTGATATCCACTACGACGGCCTGATCATCACGGGCGCGCCGGTGGAGCAGATGCCGTTCGAGGAGGTCGACTACTGGCCCGAGCTCTGCCAGATCATGGATTGGTCCACCACGCACGTGCACTCTACACTGCATATTTGCTGGGGTGCACAGGCAGGGCTCTACCATCATTACGGTATCCAGAAGTGCGACCTGCCGGCCAAGGCGAGTGGCGTGTTTGAGCATTATCTGGTGAAGCCGCAAAGCCCGCTGGTCCGCGGCTTTGACGACCGCTTCTATGCCGTGCATTCACGCAATACCGATGTGCGCCGCGAGGACGTGGAGGCCGAGCCGCAGCTTGAGGTCGTGGCCGTATCAGACGAGGTGGGCCTGTACATCGTCAAGTCGACCGACAGCCGCCGCTTCTTTGTCTTTGGCCATCCCGAGTACGATACCGACACGCTGCGCCTGGAGTACGAGCGCGACGTGAAGCGCGGGCTCAACCCCCAGGTGCCGGCGCATTACTTCCCAGGTGACGACCCCACCGCCGAGCCGCGCAACGTCTGGCGCAGCCAGGCCCAGCTGCTCTACACCAACTGGCTCAACTACTACGTCTACCAGACCACGCCCTACGACCTGGCCCGCGCCGGCGAGGAGCACTAGGCTACGGCCGCGGTTGCGGTTGTGGCTTCGGCTGCGGCGTGACGAGCGTGGATTTTCGGATGCTCATCTTGCGGGTGCGATACAACGGCGGTTAGGCGCTGATGATGTGGGGTAGCGGCAGGTCGTGGGTGTCGGTGGGAACGTGGTCGACACGCTGCTCGTCAAAGGCGATGCCGATGATTTGGCATTCGGGCGAGAGCGTGGGCAGGTAGCGGTCGTAGCAGCCGCCGCCATAGCCCAGGCGTGCGCCGGTGTGGTCGAAGGCTACGAGCGGCACGACGATCATATCGAGCGCCTCGGCAGGCACGATAGGAAAGCGGCTGCTGTCGACGTCCGTGGCTGCGAAGGCCCGCGTAGGGTGGGCGATAAACGGGGCCTCGGACGCATCGCCGGCAGCAACTGCCCGCATGCACATGCGCTGGCCACAAGCCACGGTGTCAGCTGCCGAGAACATGCACGGATAGGCCACGCGCCAGCCGTGTTTTGCGGCCGTTGCGGCAAACGCGGCAGGATCTGCCTCGGAGCCCATGGCGGCATAGACGGCAACGGTGCGCGGGGCCGCGGGACCCGAGCCGCCCAGCAACTCAACGAGCCGCGCGCATACAGCAGCAGACTTTGCCGCCCGCATATCCAAATCTAGAGCGTCGCGCCGGGCAATTACCGCCCGCCGCAACTCGGCCTTATCCATCCCGGCCCCTCTCTCAAACCTACCAAAAAGGGACAGGTTTATTTTGGTAGGTTTTATCTGGTCAAATGTCGAAACCACCACGCAAACCATCGCAAGGGGAGCAGCTCATGGACACCTTCGTGGGTTTTGACGAAGAGTGGGTGTTCGCGGCGGTGTGTCTCGATCTGTAACAGTAACTCGGCAAAATCGGGCCTAGATGTTACAGATTTAGACAAAGGGCCGGCGTCATCCGAAAACGTCTCGATTTGTAACATCTGGAGCCAATATTGC